>JAANXC010000009.1 GCA_018263495.1 Nitrososphaerota archaeon | reverse complement strand
ACCAAAAAACAATACAAGATATTGAAAAAAAAGTACGCCAAAGCAAAAGCGAACTGGTTATTGGAATTGGTGGTGGGCGTTCCGTAGATATAGCTAAGCTGATTGGATTTAATCTCAACAAGCCATTTGTCAGTATACCAACATCTGCCTCGCATGATGGCATAGCTAGTCCCTTTGTATCGGTTAAGGGTGACAAACCACATTCACTAGTAGCTACTGCTCCACTTGGAGTTTTTGTAGATGTAGACATTATAAAAAAAGCGCCTAAAAGACTGCTTGCAAGTGGTTGTGGAGATCTTATAGCAAAAATTACAGCAGTACAAGACTGGCAGCTCGGCAGAGATAAGACTGGTGAATATTATGGAAGATATTCTGCTGAATTAGCATCGATGAGCGCAAAATTTTTAATAAAAAATTCTGTGCGTTTTTCAAAAAAAGGTCTTCATGTTAGAGAAATTGTAGAGGCGCTTATCAGTGCGGGAGTTGCATCATGCATAGCTGGCAGCAGCAGACCGTGTTCAGGTGCAGAACATCTGTTCTCACATGCTGTTGACAAATTAGAACCAGGAGTAGGTCTTCATGGCGAAAAATGTGGAATTGGAACAATATTGATCTCAAAACTGCAGGGACAGAACTGGAAACAAATTGTAAAGGCATTGAAGGATGTAGGTGCCCCTACTACTGCAAAAGAGATAGGATTGAAGCCTGAAGTTCTTGCAAAGGCACTAACTATTGCTCAGTCATTAAGACCAGAAAGATATACCATACTGAAGGAAGTTAATATGACTGAAAAGAAAGCTATCTCACTTGCTAAAAGCACTAAGGTGCTTTAGTTTTTTTTGTTTTAGTTTTTGGCTCTGTTTTTTTCTTAGAAGTTTTTTCTTGTGGTTTTGTTTGCTGTTTTACATGTGTTTCAACAAAGTTTACCTTTTCCAACGTAGGGATAAACTTGAAAACATCAGTTTGAACAAAGTGCTTTATAGCATGCAAGCCATCAGCGCGAAACATCTCTTCTGGTACAGTGATATCTAATGTGCTTCCGGTTTTTTTGAATAAAATCTTGTCGTCTTTTACTGGAAGATATCTTTTTAAAATTCCAGATGTCTTTTCGTCATCTGTTTTTAATTCCTTTAAGACGTTTATGTCATAAAGAACGGTTTTGCCTGCGAATCTATGGTTATAGTCTATCTGAACTCTACCAGACCCAATAAATCTCACAACTCCCTTTTTGTTGTCAACTTCAACCATATCACCTATTGAAACTTTTTCTGCGTCTTCTCCAAGCTTACGTAGTGGAATCATCCTAACTTTTCCTGTGTCCCTTTCTCCAAATCCTTTATCTGGTGTGATCTCTATGGTTTTTTTATCGCCTGCAGAAGTTTTTTCTAATGCTTCATCTAATCCTTTGATTACCCATGATTCTCCAACCGAAACAAGTTTTGGCTGATATTTTACATTGGGATCATGAAAAGAATGTTTTTTCGCTTCTTCCTCAATGGTTGTCTCGAAAATTTCTCCAGTGTCCTTTACTTTGGAAGTGTAATCAACTAAAATTAATGATCCTTTGCTGAAAGTCATTGTATACTGCGTTTTTGAATTTCCTTATATAAGTTAGTGTAAGTCAGAGAGCTTTTAATTTTTCTTCTGCAATGTTGAGACCTGCTTTTGCATCTACTTTGTAGCCCATCATATCTAGTGTAGACGCAATGGAAGAAACCGTTCTCATGACATGATATCGATTAACCTCTCCCATACAGCCAACTCGGAAAACTTTTCCTTTCAAATTTCCAAATCCGCCTGCTACAAGAACTCGGAATTTCTGTGCTAGAGTGTTTCGGAATGTTTTATCTTCCAAGCCTTCAAGATAGTTTAATGCAATAACTACTGTAGAGCGAGAGTTCTCTTTTGCAAATGGTGTCAGCCCTATGGCACTCAAACCTGAATACAAAGCGTCTGAACATATTCTATGTCTTTTAATTCTGTTGTCCAGTCCCTCTTCTAGAATCATGTTCATTGCCTCTCTGTAAGCATAAAGTAACGGTAACGCAGGAGTAAACGGAGTGTGTTTTGACTCTTCGTAATATTTGAAATATCGTGGCAGATTGAAGTACATTGTATTGGGAGGATTTTCAATCATGTATTTTTTGGTTCTCTCATTAACAACAATGGGCGAAATTCCTGGTGGAGCTGCAAATGCCTTTTGTGCACCAGTCATTGCAATATCAACACCCCACTTGTCTACCTTGAGCTCTTCGCCGCCTACTATTGAAACGCCATCAACAACATAATAGGAATCGTTTCTGGAAGTAAGATCCTTTACCTTGTCAAGATAATTTATCATTGTTCCAGTAGATGTTTCGTTCCATACACAATAGAATGCCTTGACATCTTTGTTATTGTCAAATGCCTCTTTTACAGATTCAAAGCTGGCATTTTCGCCTGGTTGTGTTTCAAGTTTTATGACATTAGCACCAGCCCACTCTAACATTTGTGACAGTCTGCTGCTAAACTCACCGTTTACAGGAATGATTACCTTATCTCCTTTTTTTATGAGGTTCACAACGCTGGCTTCTACCGCGCCAGTTCCAGATGCTGACAAACAAACTGCCTCGCCCTCTGTCATAAACACCTTTTTTGTTTTTTCTACACAGTCTTCATACAGCTCTACAAAATCATCACTTCTATGATTGATCATCGGCACATACATTGCGCGCAAAATTCTTTCAGGAACATTTGTAGGTCCTGGCAACATTACTAGATATTCCAAATAGCTTCCTATCCGATTGACTGTTGGCTTTATTTATAATTACAGATTTTTTAGACGTTCTTTAGCGTTAATCTTCTCCAGCACATTTCTGGTCCCACGTGGAACCAAATCCTGCCAGTTTTTATCGTCTGCTATTAGCTCGCGTACGTTTGTTCCCGAAAATTTTTCGCGATCTTTCAGTACTACTGGAATCACATCGATATTGCGCTTTTCAAACAAAGTTTTAGTAAACTCGTCATTTGTAAAAACAACATCATATTTCGGTACTATCTGATCAATCTCAAAAGTCCATTTTTCATGGTTATCAACATCAGGTATATCAAAAATTTTGAGCCGATCAATCATCGAAGATTCAATGGATGAAATAATCATTTCCGTTCTTTCCTCAGCAGAAAAAGGATTTTTCTTTTCGTTTGATTTGTTTGAACTGCCAATGCCAATGAACAAATTTTCTGCCCTAGACAACCCAAACAGCACAGCATCAAGATGACCTAAATGAAATGGCTGAAACCGTCCAATTAAAAGTCCGTCCATGAGACTATCTTTAAAGTATCTTTAAAAAATATGTTTAAATTCCCGTGTCAAGCAGTGCGGCAAAAAATAATATGGCTACCGAGAGTACAACCGTAGTTTCGCCCAAGATCATTCCTTTTCTGTTGAGTTTTTGCAATTCATTGTCTGCAATTTGCCTTTCCGTTATTTTTTTCTCAACATCCTTGCTAAACACTCGAATATGAACAGCAAAAGTTACAATCAAGGCAATAACAAGAATGATTTTTGTTATCAGAAATGCTCCATAACTGCTTGAGAATAATACTTCAGGAGACTGTAATACCAAATGAGAATTATAAATTCCTGTAACAATCAAAATTACAAGTGAAGGGAGAGCAATTTTGTTAAATCGTCTACCTGTCTTGATCATTAACTCTAGTCTTTCTTCAGTAGAAAATGACATTCTTTTCAAAAGAGGAGTTAAGACAACACCAAGAAATATTCCACCGCCCACCCAGATTGATGCGCTAACAAGATGAGCCCAAGTGATTATAACCTGTTCAATTGCCATAAAAACTCCTTTTTTTATTCAAATATTAGCCATATGAATTCTGGCAAGGTTTTTTAGTTGTACGAAAAAGGAAAAAATGACTTGCTCATAAAACCTACAAAAATAATTGTGTATATTGCAATAGGAGCGTTATTTGCATTCATGGGAGGCATAGTATATTATTCCACTTTAGATTTTCCAGAATTAGAAAAATCAGAGCTCGAGCTGCTTTCTGTTGATGTTGTAGAAATAGATAATATTGAAAACCGTATGTATTTGGAGCTTGTTTTTGGAGTAACAAATTATGGTGATAGAACAGTTACTGTTCCAGTAATTTCTTATGATCTTTTTGCTAATGGAAAATCATTGGGAAGCTCTTCGTACTCTGTTGAAGACATTCCGTTGAATGGAAGAGCTCTGATGCTGTCAGGAATGCAGGTACCATTAGTAGGTGAAATAACAATCAATCTAACTGATGACATAAAAGATATCTACGAAGCAATAGCTGCCGGAGAAAGCCTTGATTATAGGGTAACGGGGCAGTACACAATTGAAACTGCTTGGCAGGTAGTTGATATACAGTTTGATAGCTCACTTTAGTTTTTAATTAGATTTAATATCTGCAAAATAAATGGGCCGAGAGAGATTCGAACTCTCGACCACTGCCGTGTCGAGGCAGTATCCTAACCAACTAGACCATCGGCCCATGTCAGCAAAACATTATTGGTAGATTATTAACGTTTAACAAAAAATTAGCTAGATTTGATTAAGCTTAAATTCTTACATGTGTTTTTTTTGCTGGGCTTGTGGCGCAGAGTCGAAAGACGCGCAATATGGATAGCGTGGTAGCCTCCTAAGTTGCAGGTCGAGGGATCGAAGCCCTCCAAGCCCGTCTTTGAATTTGGTTATAGTTTCTAGCAATTTCAAAACCTATTAGGGCTATTGTAATTATCAGCGTGTGGAGAAATCTGATGTTTGTCTTTGCAAGTGCCACCTTGGTGGTGCTGTGAGTTGCCCTGGCTGCAAAGAAAACCATGGTGATGGACACAAGTGTGAACACTGTTAATGACGTTTTATCCAGCTATTCTTCCGTCAGCAGTATAAACAATTTTTTGGCTTAATTTTTTGCTAGGTTTTTTGCTAGATTTTTTGCTAGGTTTATGGCTGCCATGCGCATAATCCGCACTTTTCTGGGCTACAAAACAGACAATAGTTAAGAACCACATGATGGGCACAGCCAAAATAAACACTAGATCATATACAGGTGATAATTCCACAAACATTGGCCAAAGTAGAGTCAAAATGGATGCAAAGACGCCACAAACTAATGTAGCCAGATGATTATAGAGCAAGCCCATATAGTTCAAAAAAAATTGGTTGAATATAACGGTAATGTTAATTTTTTAGAATGGTAAAAAATGAACCCAAAACTGTGTTTTAAACGCTAGGAATAATAGTTTGCTGGGATTCAGATTGTAATATTTTGATTTTTGTAAGCAATTCGTTTCTTAGATCTCTAGCTACGCGTCTGACAGTAGGTCTTGGAACACCCAGCTTATCAACAACTTTTGAGTAAATATCTTGCTTGTCTGTAACGCCCTCATCAAGCAAAGAATTGATTGCTTCTTTGATAACTGTGCTTTGATTGGTACGATTCACAGAAATGGTTTTTTGTTGATCTATATAAGATTAGTTTGAAAAATCTGTCAGAGATAGTTATTTATTTTAGGAAGTGTTAGAGGGTTTTTTATAAACAGATTCCAAAGACTCTTAACCCAAAATTAAAAATCAAATAAAATGACTGACGCTATAATAAAAACAGATTTTGGAAGTATAAAATTTAGTCTGCTGCCAGATATAGCGCCAGAAACAGTAAGAAATTTTTTAGAGTTAGCAAAATCTGGATTTTATAATGGAACTTTGTTTCATAGGGTAATACCTGGCTTCATGATTCAAGGAGGCGACCCAAACACCAAAAATCCTGACAAAAGCATGTGGGGACAAGGCGGACCTGGATATAATTTAAAAGCTGAATTTAGCACAAGATCTCATCTTCGTGGAATCGTATCGATGGCGAGAGCTGCAGACCCAGATAGTGCGGGGTCACAGTTTTTCATTGTAACTAGTGATAGTACGTTCCTAGATAAGCAATATACAGTGTTTGGAGAAGTTGTTGATGGTATGGAAGTTGCAGATAAGATTGTTAATCTTCCTAGAGATGGTAATGATTGTCCAAAGCAGGAAGCCAAAATGCTTGAAGTTACAATATCTGAATAATAAATAGCCTAATTTGCTAACAATTCTTTTTGTACAAAGTAAAAACTTCTATCAGATTGTTTGCCTTTTGTAAGTTCTTTACTAAATGCCATCTCTGCAAGTATTTTGGATGCGTCTAATGGGTTTACAACCCAACCGTGTTCTCTCAACTCATTTACGGTTTCTGATACAGTTCTAGGTTTATCAAAAAAAGAATTTTTTGATAGAATCATCAGTTTCCCACGTAATTCATTTATTGGAACAAAAACCGGTTCGCCAAACTCTGGCTCATAAACTTCGGCGTTTTCGAGCGAACCTAGGGCATCGCTTTCTCCAAGACTATACTCATTTGGATACGGCATGATTCTTGCACTACTTTCTTGTAAAAGTGCAGAAATATCTTCAATAACTTTTCTTATGGTGTTGTTATCTACATAAAAATCTCTAGAGTCAATTTCAATTTCATTATCTCCAATTCTGAGTTTAATCTTAGCCAATGAGATGATAGCCTTAAATTTTCATTTATTTGGTTAGCTCTAAGTAGCTTAAAGAATGCATCAAAATTTTTACACATTGTTCCTGCTAGCCTTTTGAAAGGGATTTATACGAAATAACAAGCCACGATAATAATGCTAACTGTTTTTGGCTCAACAGCGCTTGATACCATCAGGACACCAACCAAGGTGTTAAAGGATGTACTTGGTGGCGCTGCAACCTTTGCTAGTATTTCAGCAAGTTTTTTTGTAAAACCAGGACTGATTGCAGTTGTAGGAAAAGATTTCCCAAAAAAATATCATAAAATTTTAGCTGAACGCCTTGACTTAAGTGGTCTTTCTATAAAAGATGGCAAAACTTTTCGATACTCTGGAAGCTATGACAACACTTTAAGCTTGAGAACCACGTTGCGCACAGATCTAAACGTACTAAAGAACTTCAAACCTATTGTACCAGAAGATTATAAAAAATCCAAGTTTGTGTATCTTGCTAACAACGATCCTGATCAAAACAGATCATTGATTAAAGAATTTGACAATGTCAAGTTTTCAATGTGTGACACAATAGATTTTTGGATATCTACTAAGAGAGCATCCGTTGTGAAGATGTTCAAAAGCGTCGATGCAGTAGTGATTAATGATGAGGAGGCAAAACTACTAACAAAGGAATTCAATCTAATTAAGTGCGCAAAAAAAATTATGAGTTGGGGAACGAAGTATGTTATTATTAAAAAGGGCGAGCATGGCTCACTTTTGTTCTTTGAGGATGTTGTTTTTCCTTCCGCTGCGTTTTCCCTAGAAAAAATCGTTGATCCTACAGGTGCGGGTGACACGTTTGCTGGCGCTATGATGGGATATCTTACTAGTAAGAACAAAACAGATCTTACTGCAATTAAAAAATCTGTGATCTATGGCAACGTAATGGGTTCGTTTGCCGTTGAAGGTTACGGTCCTGAAGTATTGTTACGAATAAAAAAATCAGATATTAAGAAAAGAATGGCACAGTATGAAAAAATGACTCGTTTCTGAAAAGTTATACATGTTAACAAGATGTGTGTGGTATGGAAGATAAGTTAGAGGAAATTTTTTCTCTTCAAAAGGGACTGACCGAAATGATGAACTTGGACAGATATCCAGATGATATTGAAGGTAGGATTTCTGCTTTGTGCACTGCAATGATCCATGAGGCAATAGAACTGCAACGTACTACAAACTGGAAGTGGTGGAAAAAACCTATGGAGTTCAATCAAGCGGAAGCTAGGGAAGAGCTGGCAGACATTTGGCATTTTCTAATTCAGGCGTCATTAGAGCTAGGTCTAACTCCAGATGATATTTTGAAGGAATATCAAAGGAAAAATGAAATTAATAAACAGCGTCAAAAAGATGGTTATTAGATTAGTTTCTGCTGTCTGAGAGAATCTTTCTCATTTTTGCCAAATCTTGTTTTCTTACTTTTGGATGTATTGGTAAGCTTAGGACATGAGAAGCTGCCCACTCTGTATTTGGAAGGTGGAGTTTAGTTTTGTAATATGGTGTTTTGTGAATAGGTGGAGAATAGTAAATTCTTGCTCCTATTCCAGAAGAGCTTAGTTTCTTCATTATTTTGTCCCTGTTTTTTATAGCAACGGTGTACAGATACCAGTTTGTAGTTTCGTTTTTTCGTTGTTGTGGTAGAGTTACATCATCATTTTTTAAAAGATCAGTAAGAATCTGCGCGTTCTTTTTTCGCTGGCTTATTAGGCGAGGTAATTTTTTCATTTGAATTTTTGCTATAGCTGCACTAATCTCAGAAAGCCTAAGATTCAGACCTAGTCTAGTTGTAAGGTTGTTCTTAGCCAGACCGTGGTTACGAATCTGTCTCAGTTTTTCAAACAGTTTTTTATCATCAGTTACAATAGCACCACCCTCACCAGATGTAATTACCTTGCCAGCATACAGACTAAAGCAACCAAGATGTGAAAAAGTTCCAGAATGTTTTCCTTTAAGTTTTGAGCCTAATGATTGTGAAGCATCTTCGATGATTTTGATGTTTTTCTTCTTTGCCATTTCTAAAATCTCATCCATGTAAGCCATGTGACCGTATAGATGAACTGGGATTATTGCCTTGGTCCTTCTTGTAATTTTCTTTCTCAAATCATCTGGATCCATTGTGTAGTTGTCTTTTAGAATATCAACAAAAACTGGTTTGGCTCCAACAGATTTAACTGAATTTGCAGTGGCAACAAAAGTAAATGATGGTACTAGTACTTCATCCCCAGGCTTGATATCAATTGCATATAGAGAAGCTTGTAGTGCTGCAGTTCCAGAATTGACCGCTACCGCAAACTTTGATTTGACAAATTTTGATAATAGTTTTTCAAACTGTTGGACGCGTTTTCCGCCTTCAAATGAGGATGAAGTGAGTGACTTTTCTGATAAAACTGCAGTGACCTCACGAATTTCTTCCTTGCCAATGTCAGGAATATTTATAGGAATTTTCAATTAGTGGGTTTGGTAATTGTTTCTTTAATAAATTTCATTGATAAATTCTATGAGTTTTTATAGTGATTATTCTTAGCGCAGTAAATGGAAAGGCGGCATCTACAAGAACATGATAGACAGTATAAGATATTTCTCTATGTTTTCTATGGATGTGCTGTCGTGATGGCTTCCATAACATTCTTCGGTATTTACTCTATGGCACAAGACTGGAACGAAGAAGGGACATTCATTATGGGAGATATTCTGGTCCAAACCCAAGTTCCGTTTGAAAATTTTGCAAATCTATCTACTTGGCTCTTCTTTTCTTGCGTGTTAGGTTGGTATTGTGTTTCCAGAATTGGTTGGAAAAGGACAACCAATTTGCACTCCTATAGAATGGGTCTTCTTCAGCTAATGTTGTTAGGATTTACTATAATTTGCTTGTATGAGGTATTATGGACTTTTACAATATTGAATGCTGAAATTACTTCGCAGATGATATTGAACGGACAGACGCCAGATATTGATGCTCTTGCAGTGCACTATCCAGATGTACTACGGCCATGGAACTTAATTTTTGCAACAAAAATCTGGCTTGCTGGTGCTATAATTAGCGCTCATGCATTCTATCTTAGTACAAAACCAAGAAAATCCTTAGAAGAACTAGAATCATAATTTAGGGTTAGCGGTAATCTGTAAACTTTATAGGCTTTCAGAAAAAATTCAATTAAAATGGATGTAACTGAAAAAGTTGACCTGGTCTCAAGACCCCCAACAGAAGAGGTTGTCACTCAGGATGAATTATTAGAATTATTCAAAACAAACTCAAAACCAAAACACTACATTGGTATTGAAATTTCTGGCTTCTTGCATCTTGGTAGTTTGATAAGCACTGGCTTCAAGATAAATGACTTTGTTAAGGCAGGTGTTGATTGCACTGTATTTTTAGCGGATTGGCATACTTTGTTAAATGAAAAGATGGGAGGTAGTTTTGAAACTATAAGAAAGGTTTCAAAATATTATGAAGATGCGTTTAGATTGGTTTGCCCTGAGGCAAACATAGTTTTAGGAACTGATCTTTATGATTCTAAAAAAGAGTACTGGTCCGAACTTGTACAAATTGCAAAGCATATGTCATTGGCTAGAACCATGAGAACGCTTACCATAATGGGAAGATCAGAGAAGGATGAAAAGGTTGATCTTGCAAAGCTCATCTATCCTGCAATGCAGGCAGCGGATATACACTCACTTGATTTGGATATAGTACATGCAGGAATGGATCAAAGAAAAATTCACATGTTAGTTAAGGATGTATTCCCAAAAATGAAATGGAAGGTTCCGGTAGCTGTTCATCATAAATTATTGCCCGGTCTAACTAAACCAACAGAAGTAAAACCAGATGGTGAAGTAGCAAAGATGAGCAAGTCTGACCCCAATGCTGGAGTTTTCATTCACAACTCAGATGATGAAATTAGAACTAAAATTAAGAAGGGATTCTGTGATGAAGGNGCCACAGAAAACAANCCAATATTAGAAATTGCAAAGCATGTAGTATTTCATGAATTTGACGCCCTGTCTATTGAACGACCTGAAAAGTTTGGTGGTAATGTGAGTTATGATAGTTTTGAAAGTTTGGAGTCTGATTTTTCGCAAAAGAAACTTCATCCTGCTGACCTAAAGCAGGCTGTTGGGGAATCCTTGGTCAAGATAGTGTCTCCAGTTAGGGAACAATTGGCATTGAGTGATGAACTGTCTGATTTAATTAAAAATAGTTACTAGTTAGTTCTGCATTTTTTGCTGTGCCTGAAGACTGTATTTTGATTTGTAGCCTCGTGGATTTATCATTAAATCGTTAAAGTTGTAGGTTGATGAGTTTCCAACAATAACAGTGCTTATCATGCCCAACTTGTCAGCATACTCTTCCATATGCTCTAGATCAGTGATAACTATGGATTGAGATTCTCTGTATGCACCCTTGATGATTGCCACTGGTGTTTGTGGGGAACGATGTTCTAACAAAAGTTTTCTGGTGTCCTGT
>JAANXC010000088.1 GCA_018263495.1 Nitrososphaerota archaeon | reverse complement strand
CAGATAGATGATGGTTCGTTTGTTGCTGGCATACAATGGCTCATCTCAAACGATGTAATGACAATTCCACCAACTGAACAGGGAACAGGATCTGACAATGTAATTCCTGGCTGGATCAAAAACAACGCAGGATGGTGGGCTGACGGACAGATAGACGACGGTTCGTTTGTTTCCGGACTTCAGTGGCTCATCTCAAACGGAATCATGAAGATTTCGTAAAACTAATCAGATATGTTACCAATAAAGGATGAAAATCCTCATCCGCCAGGATTCAAACCAAAACTAACATACGCATTAATTGCGATCAACGTGATTGTTTTCTTTTTTGAGGTAGCAGTAACTGGACAATTTTTTGAATTTAGTAATCGTCAAGCAATGAATATGTTTTTGAACTGGGGCGCAGTCCCCGGTTGTGTTACTGGAGAAATAAGTGGAATTAACACGGGAGTTGACGTCATTAGCTGTCCCGCAATTCCAGAGCTTAGTTTATTGACTTCTACTTTCATGCATGGAGGTTTGTTGCATCTTGGTGGAAATATGTTGTTTCTTTGGATCTTTGGTGACAACATTGAAGCAAAGTTTGGACGAGTAAAATATCTAGGCATCTATCTGTTATGGGGAATAGGTGCAGGGTTAATTCACATTATGGGTGATACATCAACTGGAATTCCTGCGGTTGGTGCATCAGGCGCAATATCTGGTGTGCTGGGAGCTTATCTCGTAATATTTCCACATGCAAAAATTAAGACAGTTTTGATATTTGGATTTTTCATTAGAATGATTCCCATCAAAGCTATGTACTTTCTTCCGTTCTGGCTAATTTTTCAGAACTTGTTACCATTTTTCATAGGAGGCTTCGGTGTTGCGGGAGGTGGAGTTGCATACCTTGCCCATATTGGTGGCTTTGTACTTGGACTTGCGGTTGGATATGCATATAGAAAATCTCGTGGTTCTGAGTTTACCTATGGGACACGTTATGGCTATAGAGGGGATTACAAATAAAAACCACTAAATTATCCATTGCAAAAAAACCTTCATGCCCCTGATTACGGTGTCAATGTATCCTGGTAGAACTCAGCAACAAAAAGATGATTTTGCCAAGGTAGTAACAAAATCTGCTGCTGAGATTTTAAAGACCAAAGAAGAACACGTAATTGTAGTCTTTAAAGAGAATCCAAAAGAGAATTGGTTTAAAGCAGGAAGCCAACTCTAACTATCTTTTTATTTTGATCAATGTTATGACGCCTATGTCTAAAATTGCAATAGTACAATTCAAAGCTTCAACCGATAAAACAAAAAATCTTCCAAAGATTTTACGATACATCAAACAGGCTGCAAGAAATCATGCAGATCTTTGTGCATTTCCCGAATACATGATGTTTTTTACACCCGCATCACAATCCGCTAAACAAGTTGCACAACAAGCTGAGACAATCAATGGTAATTTTGTATCAACCATATCAGAATGTGCAAAGCAAAATTCTATCATTGTAGTTGGAACCATGCTGGAAAAAAGTAAGAAGAAAGATAGAGTGTATGATACCTCGTTCGTGGTAAATAAAAGCGGAAAAATTATTGGAAAATATAGAAAGACCCATCTTTACGACGCACTTGGTTTCAAGGAATCAGCGAAAATGGTGGCTGGAAAAACTATCCCTTTGCCAACAAAAACCTCAGTTGGTAAATTAGGAATGATTATCTGCTATGATCTTAGATTCCCAGAGTTATCTAGGACACTTGCATCATCTGGTAGCGAAATACTAATTGCACCTTCTGCGTGGGTTAACGGTCCCATGAAGGAAGAACATTGGCTCACACTAAACAAATCACGCGCGATTGAAAATGGATGTTATGTAATTGCACCTGACCATCTCGGTCATATTTACTCAGGAAGAAGTTTGGTAGTTGATCCCTATGGTAGAATACTTCTTGATATGAAAAAGCGACAGGGAATAGGCTACGCAAACATCTCTATCTCAGTTGTTAAGGACATTCGAAAAAAATTACCGTTATTAAAAAATCGTAGGACTGATCTGTATTCCAATTTTTAGACTTTAGTTTTCCTTGATTTACATCTAAAGTTTGAACATTGTTTTGCCCATTTTTGTTTTCTATTATATCTGAATACTACAATAGGCCATTTGCAAAGCTCGCATTTTGTTTTCGTTGCACGTAGTCTTGCTTTTTGTAAAAGTGGTGAAGATGCTTTACACCCATTATTATAGTTTGAACATCCGATAAACCTCTTTTTCGTTATCGGTGATCTTATGATCATTAGCTGCCCAATCTTACATTGTGGACATTCTGCTATACCATCTTTTGGTGAATTAGTACCTAAAATTATGTATTTTTTCTTTTTTGCGGAATAGGAAAGGTAACCATTTGAATCCAAATACTGTGTTATCTCATTTTTTAAAACTTGTATTTTTTTCTTTGTAGGTTTTATTACGTTATGTGGTTTTGACTTTTTTTGTACAACTTTTGAAAGATGATTTTTTTTTTGCACTGTTAATATGTAAAATCTACCCTTATCAAAACTTATGAAGAATTTTTATAAGGAATTAGTCAGCGTTTTTTATGGAAAAAGTTTGTGTTTTAGGTGCTGGCAGTACAAAATATGGAAAGTTAGAGGATAGTATTTCTGATATTACAATTCAAGCATCAGTTGGTGCAATTGAAAATGCTGGAATTGAACCTAAAGAGATTCAAGCAGGTTACATCTCCAATGTATTTGGTGTTGCAGACAAGCAGGTGCACTTGGGTCCTGTTGTTATGAGTAATCTAGGAATTTCTGAATGTCCTTCACTTTCTATTGAATCTGCATGTGGAAGTGGTTCTGTTTCTTTTAGAGAAGGATTTGCAAACGTAGCCGCAGGATTTTATGACGCTGTCTTAGTTACTGGTACTGAAAAAGTAACACATACTGGTACTGATTGGACAACAACTTACTTTTCTTACTGCTCTGATTTCTTTTATGAAGGTCAAGCAGGAGCATCATTTCCTGGTTTGTTTGCATCAATGGCGCGTGCATACCTACATGAATTTGATGCAACTGAAGAAGATCTTGCAAGTGTTGCAGTAAAGAATCATGAAAATGGTTTTTTAAATCCTAAAGCACACTTTAGAAAAAAAATTACAATTGATGATGTGATGAATTCAGCGGTAGTTGCTAGCCCTTTAAAATTATATGATTGCTGTCCATTCTCTGATGGGGCAAGTTCTGTCATTTTATGTAATGAAAAATTTGCTAAAGAGCATTCAAAGGATTATGTAAAAGTAATTGGTTCTGGACGTGGTGGTTCTCCTGCAGCGTTGCAAGGACGTGAACATCTTACCACAATACCAAGTACAAAGATAGCAGCTGAAGCTGCATACAAGATGGCAGGAATTACTTCAAAAAATGTTGACTTTGCTGAAGTTCATGATTGTTTTACTGTCGCAGAAGTTGTTGACACAGAAGATCTAGGCTTCTTTGAGAAAGGTACTGGTGCAACTGCCGCACAAAATGGTGAAACTAAACTAAATGGTTCAATTTCTATTAATCCCTCTGGCGGTCTTAAATCCAAAGGGCATCCAATTGGTGCAACTGGTGTTGGTCAAATAGTCGAAGTATTTGAGCAACTAACAGGACAGTCTGGCGAGAGAACCGTTAATGATGCAAAAATTGGATTAACGCAAAACTTTGGTGCTACTGGCGCCAGTTGTGCAGTTCATATCTTTCAAAGTGTGTAAATTGTCTGCAAAACCTGAATTTATTGAAGCAGCAAAGGCTGGTAATGTACTTGCTAGAAAGTGCACAAAATGTAATGATCTACATCTTGCAACAGTATATTTTTGCAAAAAATGTGGCAGTAAAGAATTTGAAGATTCTATTCTAAAAGGCACTGGAAAGGTTGTTACATATACAATAATGACTGTTCCTCCGGCAGGATTTGAGGACTTGTCTCCATATGCTTGGGTTGTAATGGAATTAGGTGATTATGATTTAAGAATTTCAGGATTTTTAGCAAATATACAAAAACCTGGAGATCTTCCGATTGGCGCTGCAGTAAAGGTGGTTGATTTTGATGATCGTGGTATAGTTTTGGAAAAGCTGTAAATCATTTTTAGTATATTATGAAAAAAAATTTTTTAAAATTTAATACGATTTGGCACTGAATGTCTATCAATGTCTGCTGATATAAGCTGTGGAAAGTGTGGTGAAAAAATTTCCACAATGCAGACACTCAAATCTGTAAAAGATGTTATGAAACATTATAATAATAAATGTCCATCTTGTGGACAAGTACTTTCGGCAACTGAATTTTCACTTGACTTGGAAAAAAAGTGAGTAAATTTTTTTATTTTTAACCATATGTTTTATTTTTTGAATAAAAAATTTAAAATTCGATCAGGTTACAAACCTTAATTACTTCTATTTTTTTATTAATTATATTGGGGAGTAGTAAAAAATTAGATCTAGAGAAAGAGATCGAATCTGAATCCGATACGATTCTTGATGATGTAGATGATCTTGATGATGTAGATGATCTTGATGATATTAGTTTAGATGAGGAACCATCTGGAAACCAAGTACTTCAATCTACTTCCAAACGGGTAAGAATGATCTTTTCTGTTATGGCAAGTCCAAATCGAATTGATATATTAAGAATCTTGAACTCAAAAGGACCACTTACTTATTCTGAACTAAAATCTCTTGCAGGATTCAAATCAAAGAAAGAAAGCGGCAAATTCGCATATCATTTAAGAAAATTGTTAAGGCAATCACTTGTAGCATTAAACAAGTCAGAACGAAGATACACAATTACAAATCTTGGCAAACTTGTCTTAAGCCTTGCAAGGCAGATTGAAGAAAGATCAATTATAGAAAGCGGCAAAATGTATGTAAGAACATCACATGACTCAATTGAGGAGTTTAATTCTCAGAAAATAATCCAGTCATTGGTTCGTGAGGGAAGCTTACCACTAGAACTGGCACAAAAAATAACTGAAGAGGTTGAAAACCGCATTTACAAATATCAGACTGCATATCTGACAGGTTCGCTCATTCGTGAATTGGTTAATTCAGTACTCTTAGAACACGGTCACGAAGAATACAGACACAAACTAGCTAGAGTTGGACTTCCTACATTTGAAGTTCAAGAGATGATAACAAATACAGAAAATGTAGATAACGGTATAGAGGGATTGTTATTTAAGACTGGCCAAATTGTATTTGCTGAACATCTTCTCACAAGTACTCTTCCAAAGGATATAGCAGATGCACATCTATCAGGCGATCTTCATATTACTAATCTTGGATTATGGTCAATTTTGCCGGACGCTGTATTCATAAATGTAAAGACATTGATCGAAGATGGTATAGATCTCAAAGGGAAATCCCTTGGTGTTTGTAGAATTCCATCAGTTAAGACACTCGATCATCTTTCTTCTGCATTATCTATGATAATAGCGCTCATCTCAAAGGAAGCTTCTCAGGAAGTGGTGATGGATGATCTAATACCATTACTCTCAAAATATTCAAAAAATTTACCTGAACTTGAACGTAAACTGGTTGATTCCTTTACAACATCTTTTACAAGTATAGGCTATAACAAGATATCAACAGTGGTCTCATTTAGAATTCCACTAGGAACAGAGCAAAAAATTGTAAAAACTATACTTTCTGCCTACAAAACATATGCAAAGCTTACACCAATTCCAAAGATAGGGCTTGTTATTGATTATGAGAAGGGACGGATAACAGACGTATCAGAGATATTATCTGAAATTATTACTCTTGGGGGCAAAGTAGTGTTTGCAAAACATAACATCTCCCAGAAAGGGATCATTTATCCAAAAAATACAACATCTACCGCATTACATTTAGGTTCATTGTCTATCAATCTTCCCCGTTTGGCATTTGAATCAAACAAAGACGAAACTTATTTTCGAGCAAGACTTGCATTGCTAATGAAACCAGCTTTAGATTCTATGGCTTTACGCAACAAAAGCATCTCTAATCTAATCAGACTGGCAGTTAATCCAATACTTGCTGCTAATACACAGTATATGGAGCGTGCCACAGTCTCTTTGGTGATCAACCTAGTAGGTTTACATAATGCAATTTATGGTATACTTGGATTCAAAAATAACAAAGAGGGACAAGAGATCCTATACAAGGTAATTGAAACCGCTGTAGATATTGCATCAAAGAAAGGCAGAGAACTTGGAATAAATGTTATCGTAACTATGACTGAGAGCGATGGATCTGGAAGATTCATTTCTCTAGATGGTGAAAAATATGGAAAAAATTCTGTCCAGCAAATCACCACCGATCTATTAAGTCCTGATTCAACTCAAGAACATACCAGCTTAGCGATCTCAACTGAAACCTATTCGCAGGGAATTGCATTTGACATTTCCAAGATATCAAGCCTTACTGGAAAAAGTGCGGAGATCACAGAGTGTAACAAAATTGGTAAAACTCTCAATGGTGGATTGTTGACACGTATTACTATACCAAAAGGCACTAAGACAAGCGAGATCAAAAAAGTCATTGAGAAAGTGGCTAATATTACTAGCTCATTCAAGCCTGTTATGCAAGTATCAATCTGTGGTAACTGTGGATTCAAAGATGAAAAACTTGATGATAAATGTCCTACCTGCAAGTCTACATATATCATCTAGATCACCCAATTTTCTTATAAACAGTTGATTTCATGATTGTCAGATTTTTGAAATATGGTTAGAAAAATTGAGCTAAATTAGATCTTAGATCAAAAATTCCTTTACAGAAATGTTATATGGATAACAACTCAATAGTTTGGAGGGGAGACATTGGTAGATAATAAATCACAGATAGAGCATTCTATTTCTCAAGTTAGGAAGAGAGATGGATCAGTTTCAGACTTTAACAGGGACAAAATATTAAATGCCATATACAAAGCATTCTCGGCGTCAAACAAACCAGATAAGGAACTTGCGATCAAACTTTCCGATGGCGTTTTAACCAAATTGACTGAGCATGGATTTTCAGCCAATAACCCACCAAGCGTTGAATCCATTCAGGATCTAGTCGAATCAACTCTGATCGATCAAGGCCATAGTGACATCGCCAAGAGCTATATCCTATATCGCCATGAGCGCAGAAAGGTTAGAGAAGAAAAGATGAAGGTATTAAATACTAAAAAGCTAGATTCAGTAGGAAAATCTTTCGATGTTAATTGTTTAAGGGTTATGGCGTCACGCTATCTTTTTCGTGATAATAAAAACGAAATTACTGAAAAGCCAACCGAATTATTTGAAAGGGTTGCTGTCCTAGTTAGCATTTCTGACCTAATAAGAGACAATTATCTATTCACCAAAGATGGTGGCATATCACAAAATATAGAGGAAGCAGCAGAATACCTCAAAAAACTAGATGATTTTAACTACAAATTCAAGATAGGGAGCTATCATCTCAATAAATGGCACTTTAGATGTCTCATAAACTGCTATCTTGATCTGGCAAAGCAAGGAATGATGAAAGTGTCATTCAAGGAACTCTTAACCATGCTTGCTTCCAAAAAATTTGATGCATATGCTGACAGAATATCAGAATACTATGAATTAATGACATCTCAAGATTTCTTGCCAAATTCACCTACCATGATGAATGCAGGTGGTCGTTTAGGCCAACTTTCTGCCTGCTTTGTTTTAGGGATGCCTGATGATATGCAATCAATAATGAAAACAACCTCTGACGCTGCCTTGATTTTCAAGTCTGGTGGAGGTGTAGGAATCAACTATTCTGATCTGCGTGATGAGGGAGAGATTGTAGCCTCTACTTCTGGAGTAGCATCAGGACCAGTATCTTTTATGAATATAATCAATACTGTGACTGAAGTAGTGAAACAGGGTGGCAAAAGACGTGGCGCAAATATGGGAATTATGGAAGTTTGGCATCCAGATATAGAGAAATTCATTACAAACAAGACGGAGCCTGGAATCTTAGAAAACTTCAATGTTAGTGTTGGTGTCTGGAAGGACTTTTGGGACGTACTTGTAAATTCTGGGGATGGAAAATATACACTACGTTCTCCAAAAGATAACTCATCAGCTGGGGAAATAAATGCGCATCACTTGATTGATTTGATAGCTCAATCAGCTTGGAAGAGTGCAGAACCGGGATTAATCTTCTTTGATAATATTAACAAGTACAATGTGTTTGCCAAAGCACGTGGTAGTCCACTCCGTGCAACTAATCCATGTGGTGAGCAAAGCCTTTACCCATACG
>JAANXC010000087.1 GCA_018263495.1 Nitrososphaerota archaeon | reverse complement strand
TGATATCGTCTTCTTTTTTTATTTTAATCATGTGTTATTTCTAAATAATTTCAATGTAAAATATTATGTTTCAGGATATACTGTTCTAATACAATCATAACATTCCTGCCAAGGATGATCTTTTTTCATATTCTTTTTACATCTAGGGCATTTCACATTATTGCATTATCTTCAAGTAATCTAAAATTTTTGTTTTGAGAAATTTACAATAACTCTATAAACGATTAATTTCTTGATTATTTCATGAAAGACAGAATTGGTGATTGGCCATATGATGTTAAAAAATCAGGTGGAAAAACAATTATTCATTTTTATCCAAAAGGAGAAAATCTTAAACACCCAGATACTCCAAAGTTTACACTAGTATTGGACAAAGAGGATCTCAAAAAATTAACAAAACTTGGTTAATCATAATCTAAATTCAACTAAAAGTTATTTAGATGATTTTTTTAATTATCCTTATGGGATATGCAGAAGTTCGTGAGAGTTATAAGAAAAAATACAACAAATCATTGAAAAATTCATGGATTGCACATGTACTAAGTGACCATGGAAAAACTAGAGGGCAAGCACCATCAAGAAAAGGAGATTACAAGTATCCTTGTCCTGAAAATGTAAGACCAAAACTTGAAAAAATTCTCAAAGAACAAAAAATGTTATGAATTATAACTTACATACACAACGGTTATAACTTACATACATAATGGAACTACATGGTTAGAACACTTACTGCAGAAACCGACAAAGAAACAGGCACAATGTCATTTGATGCTGTGCGTGGAGTACAGGCAGGAAAGGAGTTCTATTCTGCAATGGTCTCATTCAAAACTATAGCTGAGCATTTTAAATTCGATGACCCAAATATGTCACCTGAACAAAGAGCTCAAAGAATTATTCGAACATCTCGTGTTCCACAATTAACAAATTATATTTTACAAAATCATGACAACTATGTTTTCTCCTCCATTACAGTATCAGTTGGAGGTAAGATGACTTTTCATCCCACCCCAGGATTAGGAGAAATGGGGAGAACAGGGACTTTGATTGTGTCTATGGATTCACCATTATTAATCAATGACGGACAACATAGATGTGCAGCAATTAAAGAAGTGTATCATAAGAATAAAGATTTTCAAAATGAAAAAATATCTGTTGTGTTTTTCTTAGATAAAGGATTAAAACGTAGTCAACAGATGTTTGCAGATTTGAATAAACACGCAGTAAAACCTACAAAGTCATTAGGGTTACTATATGATCACCGTGACACATATGCAAGATTTATTGTTAATTTGACAAAAGATGTAGATGTATTTAGAGGAAGAACTGAAATGGAAAGGGCAAGTATATCTCCACGTTCTAAAGATTTCTTTACATTAAATGGAATAGCTGATGCAACACGGTATTTATTAAAATTAAAAACAAAATCAATTCCTCCAGAAAAACAAAAACTTGCAATTGAGTTTTGGGAAGCAATAAGTGACAACATGCCTGATTGGCAATTGCTTTTAGATAAAGAATCAGGAGTCACTCCTGCAGAATTGAGAGAAAATTATGTACACGCATATACAAATATTTTAAATGCACTTGGAATTGCAGGACATGTTTTGATTACAAACCATACTGATTGGAAAAAAATGCTAAAAAAGTTATCAACAATTCCATGGGAGAGAACAGACCCTGTATGGCAAGGAAAAATCATGAATGAAAATGTCATGCAAAAAAGCAAAGTGGGAATCAAAAAAACAGCTGACTATATCTTGCTTTGTTGTGGTGCCACTATTACTTTAGACGAGTTTGAAGCGCAGGAAAAGAAACGATGACCGTTGATTCAGTGTTCAAAACACAGACATTAAAGCAAATTACTGATGAAATTCGTGAAGTTTATCTATCTGATAACCGTCCATGGATAATTGGATTCTCAGGAGGAAAAGATTCAACATGCATGACTCAATTAATTTGGCATGCAATTTCAGAATTACCAAAAGAAAAACGACAAAAAAAGATTCACATTATATCATCAGATACTCTAGTTGAATCACCAAAGATTGTGGAACAAATTATCAATACATTAGATGTAATGGAACTTGCAGCAAAAAAACAACAATTACCAATTTCTACAAATTTAGTTAGGCCTGAAATCAAAGATTCTTTTTGGGTTTGTCTTTTAGGATTAGGATACCCTGCACCATCAAGTAATTTTAGATGGTGTACTGATAGATTAAAAATTAAAAATGCAGACAGGTTCATCAATGAAAAAGTATCTGAATATGGTGAAGCAATTGTTTGTTTAGGAACTAGAAAAGATGAAAGTGGTTCTCGTGCACAGTTAATGAATTTGTATGAAATTAAGGGAAGTTATTTGTCACGTCACTCAAAATTTGCACAAACTTATGTGTATACCCCATTACGTGATTTTATCACAGAAGATGTTTGGAATTATTTGTTACAAAACAAAAATCCGTGGGGGGCTAACAATCGTGATCTGTTATCATTATATCAAAATGCAAATGCATCTGAATGTCCACTAGTAGTTGATACTAGTACTCCATCATGTGGAAATTCTCGTTTTGGTTGTTGGGTATGTACTGTAGTTGAAAAAGACAAGTCAATGGAGAGTTTGATTGATTCAGGTGAAGATTGGATGGAGCCATTATTAGAATTGCGTCAAGACCTTAAAGATTCACAAGATCCTGAAAAAAAATTAGATATTCGTGATTTTAGAAGAAGAACAGGATATGTTACTTTTCAAACTGATACGGATAAAATCACACCAGGTCCATACAAAATGGATTTTAGAAAAGAATTTCTCAAGAAATTACTTTATGCACAAAACAGCGTTCGTGCAAATGGTCCTGACCCAAAAATGAACCTAATTTTAGAAGAAGAGTTACATGAAATTCAGCGCATTTGGAGAATGGAGCAAGGAGATTGGGAAAATTCAGTGTATCAGATTTATGAAGAGATTACTGGAGAGGCAATATCTCCCATTCAAGAAGACCTTGGAGGGTTTAGTAATGTTGAACAAGAGATTTTAGATAAAGTCTGTGAGAGTAATGATGTTCCAAAATTACTAGTCTCAAAATTACTTCATGCTGAATTTGATTCACAAGGAATGACTAGACATTCTAAAGTATTTACAAAAATTGGGAAAATATTATCAGAAGAATGGAGAAGTTATGATCAAATTGATACGATTACCAAAGAACTCAAAGAAAAACGAGATGAGAAAAGGAAATACAAATAATGCATTTAACCAAAGTTACTCTCAAAAATTATGGTGTATATAGAGACAAAACAGAATTTGATTTAACTACAACTTCTGATAAACCAGTTGTGCTAATTGGAGGAACCAATGGTGCAGGAAAAACTACGTTGTTTGAATCAATTCTTGTGGGATTTTATGGAATATCATTTTTTAATAAAAAAACAACAAAAAAAGAATATGAGAAATTTTTAGCAAACAAAATTCATAGGTATTTAGGTTCTAAAGCATTAGCTGATTCAACATCTATAATTATCGATTTTAAATATTTTCACAATGGCGAAGTAGATGATTATTCAGTTGATAGAACATGGAAAAATGAAGATGGTAGAATTATTGAAGAATTAAAAATTAAAAAAAATAAAAAACGATTAGACTCCATTGAAGAATCTCATTGGCAATCATTTATTGAAGAATTAATTCCTCGAGGAATTGCAAGATTATTTTTCTTTGATGGAGAAAAGATAGTCAAAATGGCAGAAGAGGAAAATGAAGATATTGAGATAAAATCTTCATTTGATTCTTTATTGGGACTAGATGTAGTAGAACAACTTCATTCAGATTTACGAGTTCATATTATGAGAAATATGAAAGATGATGCAAAATCAATTCAAATTCAACATGATAAACATCTTGAAGAACGTGATGTAATTCTAGAAGATATTTCAAGATACGAAGAAAAGATTAGTTCTAAAAATTCAGAATTAGATTCTAAAACAAATGAGATTGATGAAATTGAGGCAAATATCTCAAAAATAGGAGGGGAATTTGCATCAAAAAGAGAAGAATTACGCGCAAAAAAGGCATTTTTAGAGATGAAAATCAAATCCTTATCTGTAGATATTAGAAATACACTTTCAGGACCTTTACCATTTTGTTTAATTCCAAAACAAATCCAATCTCTTAAAACCCAAATCAATAAAGATTCTGAAATTTTAAAATCAGATATTAAAAATGAAATTTTAGGCAAAAAACAAATTGAATTAGAAAAATTATTGAAATCTGAGAATTTTTGGAAAACTATTGATATTGATTCAAAAAATAAAGAACAAGTAATTGAAAATATGGCTTCATTATTTTCAAAAGATAAAAAAAGTGATGATTCTAGTATGTTTAATTTTTCACAATTAGAATCAGGAACTATTTTATCACTTTTGAATGATTTAAAATCAAGTCATTTAGATGGGTTGAACAATATTTCTAAAGACTTTTCTGAGACTTCTGATGAATTACAAAAAATAGATATTGCATTAGTTAATGCTCCACAAGACGATGAAGTAGGGCCATTAATTTCTAAATTGTCTGGTTTACATGAAGGCCAAGGGATTTTAAAAAATGAAATTGAACATTTAGAAAAACAAATTGTGAATAAAAAGTCTTATCTTAAAATGATTAATGTAAAAATTAGAAATATTTTAACTGAAAAATACAAGGATAAAAATTCTGGAATTCAAGCAGAACTTGCAACTAAAGTTCAAAAAGTCCTTGATCAATATATTGAGAAATTAAAAGAAAAAAAATTAGAATTATTAGAACAATATTTGTTAGATGAGATTCAAAGATTGATGCATAAAGAAAATCTCATTACCAAAGTTTCAGTTGATAGGAAAACATTTGAAATTAAACTATATGACAAAGATGGAAAAGAATCTCCAAAGGATTTGTTATCAAAAGGTGAAAAACAAATGTATGCCACTGCAGTGTTATTGGCCCTTGCAAAGACTTCGGGAAAACCACTGCCCTTTATGATAGATACTCCACTTGCAAGATTGGATGTAGGCCATCGCGATAATTTAATTGAAAAATTCTTCCCATTTGCATCTCATCAGGTGGTAATTTTTTCAACTGATTCTGAAATTGATGAGAAATATTATCCAAAGATGAAACCATATCTTTCACGCTCATATGCTATGGAATATCTTCCTGGAGAGGGAAAAACTAGACAAAATCATGGCTATTTTTGGAATGATAAAGGAGAGAAAGTAATTGCAATTTAATCGAGTTAGATTTAATCGAAGGTCACAAGTTCTTTTTGGACTTTTGAAAAAGAGGACAGGATTAGGGATTAATATTTTGGCAAGATATGGATTGTGTTTATCATTAAAGGATTTTTCAATTCCAAACCCTGATGAATATGATGAGAGTGGGATGGAGATATTTCCAGGTATTTTATATGGTGAGCATGAAAATATCTATCTTGCATTAATGATAGATAGGTTACACAAAGATGGACTAGACCCTGAAAAATATTTACACGAGATGACAAGAGCACATCTTAATCGAGGAGCTGCAGCATTATTTCCAAGGATTAATGATTTATCTGATTTTAATGACATATTATTACAAGAACAAAAATGAGTGAAATTAAATTTCCAATCTATTTGGATCATCATGCAACAACACCTCTTGACCCAAGAGTACTTGATGCAATGATGCCATACTTTACAGAAAAGTTTGGAAACGCATCAAGTATGGATCATTCATTTGGATATGATGCATCAGTGGCAGTAGAAGAAGCAAGAGAGATAATTGCAAATGCAATTGGTGCAAGACATGACGAAATCATATTTACATCAGGAGCTACAGAATCAGACAACATTGCACTGCTTGGTACAATGCAAAAATATGCAGACAGAGGCAATCATTTGATTACTTGTGTTACAGAACACAAGGCAGTTTTAGATACTGCAAGGCATTTGGGAAAATTAGGAAAGAAAGTAACGTATCTTCCAGTTAATGAATTTGGTGAGATTGATTTGAAAGAATTAGAGGAGTCCATTACCGATGATACTGTAATGATTAGTGTAATGTTTGCAAACAATGAGATTGGAACAATACAAGATGTTGAAGCAATTGGAAAAATTGCACATGAGCATGATGTGATTTTTCACACAGATGCTGCTCAAGCAGTAGGACACATTCCTGTAAATGTCGAAAAAATGAACATTGATTTGATGTCGTTTTCTGCTCACAAAATGTATGGACCAAAAGGGATTGGTGCACTATATGTGCGAGGAGTAAAACCAAGAGTAAAGCCTAATGGGTTGTTTTATGGTGGCGGACAAGAGCGGAACATGCGTTCTGGTACTCTAAACGTGCCTGGAATCGTGGGATTTGGCAAGGCTGTCGAGATTTCTCAAAAGGAGATGGATTCAGAGAATAAACGATTCAAAGAATGGTCTGATTTGATGCTAGCAGAATTTGAGAAAATTGGCGGTAGACTAAATGGACACGTGACAAAAAGACTGTCTCATAACTTGAA
>JAANXC010000086.1 GCA_018263495.1 Nitrososphaerota archaeon | reverse complement strand
AAACGGGTTTTAGATAGAGCACGTGAACTAGCTGAAATTAATCCAATGATGGGACATAGAGGAGTTAGAGTCGCAATTACATACCCAGAGATATACAAAATGCAAATTACTGCAGTATTTGAAGCGGCAGCACAACTTGCAAAAATTAGGGTTAATGCAAAACCACAGATAATGATTCCACAGGTAGGAAGTTTAGCAGAATTAAATTATATAAAATCAATTTATGATGATGTCAAAAAACAAATGCAGAAAAAATATAACATGAAATTCAAAATAAACTTTGGAACAATGTTAGAAGTGGTTCGCGCATGCCTTACATCAGATGAATTAGCAAACACTGCAGAATTTTTCAGCTTTGGAACAAATGATCTAACACAAGCAGTGTTTAGTTTTAGTAGAGAAGATGCAGAAGGAAAATTCCTTCCGGAATATATGGAAAAAGAGCTCTTAGAGACTAACCCATTCCAATCTATCGATGTTAATGGAGTAGGTCATCTAATGAGAATCGGAATTAAACAAGGAAGAAACATCAAAAATGACTTGGAAATAGGAATATGTGGCGAACATGGAGGAGATCCTAATTCAATTAAATTCTGTCATTCTGCTGATGTCTCTTATGTTAGTGCATCACCACATAGAATTCCTATAGCAATACTTGCAGCCGCACAAGCTGTTATTGAACAAAAGAAAACTAAAAAATCAAAAAAATAATGCGGTTAAGTAATACTAAAATTTTTATAATGAAAATTTAGTAGTTAATTATGCTACCAAGCCTAGAAACGATAAAGGAAGAAAGAAAAAAACTGAACATGACACAAAAAAAGTTGGCTGCTATGACTGGTGTTAGCACATCGATGATAAACCAAATTGAATCAGGGAGATGTAAACCATCATACGACACTGCAAAGAGAATTTTTGAAAGTTTAGCAAAGCTTGAAGGGCAAATATCAACACGTACAGCAGGCGATATCTGTAGTGAAAAAATTGTTAGGCTAACACCGAGTAACACAGTTCGTGAAGCGGGAAAAAAAATGCATGAAAAAACAATTGATCAGATACCAGTTTTTGATGATGATGAACTAAAAGGATTAATTACTATTGATATTATTAATGAATACACAGAACGCAAAGATACTAAAATTAAAAATGTGATGAATCCAAAACCACCTGTAATTGATTTTGAGTTTCCTGCAAATGCTCTTTCACAATTAACTAGGATTTCTGGTTGTGTTCTTGTGGAAAAAAATTCTAAGATTATAGGGATAATTACCTCATCAGATTTGCTGAAGATGATGTAACGTTATAGTTTTTTTATTTCTGGTCTGTCACGATTTCCTATATCATATCCGTCACGCCTAAGATACTTTAGGGTAAGCTTGTATACTAACTCATCATGATTTACAGTTTCTAATAATGTTGACCATGCCAATTTACTATCTTCACTAATCTTCGGCTTTAATTGAGATGTAAAATCTTCAGCTAGTTGTTTACATTCTTCGTATGTTTTTCCATGACGGTATTCTGTACCCCTACCACAACTATCCATTTGAACATAGCTCCGTTAAAACTCCCTTCATAGATTTTGGATGAATGAATGTAACCTTGGTTCCAGCTGATCCATCTCTAATTTTTCCCAAGAATTGGATTCCGCATCCTTCCATTCTAGATACTTCGCCCTCTATGTTTGGTGTTTCAAGAGCTATATGATGTAATCCGCTTCCACGTTTTTCTAAGAACTTCTTTATTGGGCTTGAGTCATTCGTGGGCTCCATAAGTTCTATATTCGCATTTTCAAGATGAAGAATTGCGACCTTAACTCCCTCGGATTTAACAGTTTCAAATTCAATATCCTTTACATCAAGTGCATCTTGATACACCTTGGCGGCATCCTCAACATTTTCTACAGCAATTGCAACGTGATTTATTTTCATTAGAATACCTCCTTTGGTCTATATTCGCCAAAAACTTCTCTGAATGTATTACTAATCTCACCAGTTGTTGCATAAGCCAATACAGCATCTAAAATGAATGGCATCAAGTTTTTATCAGTTTCAGCTGCCTTCTGCATTTTTGATAATGCGTATTCTGTTTTTTTATTATCGCGTGAATTTCTAAGTTGTTTTATTGCTTTCTCTTGTTTTTTTCCTAGTGAATCATCAATTCGAAGGAGGTTCTGTTTCTTTTCAGATTCTTCACTAAATTTGTTGACACCAACTAGTATGCGTTGATCATCATCTACTTCTTTCTTGAGTCGATACGCGTTTTGTCTAATCTCTGATTGGAAAAATCCTTTTTCAATTGCCTTAAGTGCTCCACCCATCTTATCAATTTTTTTGAGATAATCCCATACCTGTTCTTCAATTTCATCACAAAGTGATTCCATGTAATAAGAACCAGCCATAGGATCAACTGTCTTTGTTACCCCACTTTCATGAGCTACGATTTGTTGTGTTCGTAATGCAATCTTTGCAGCTTCTTGTGAAGGAAGTGCTAATGCTTCATCCTTCGAATTTGTATGAAGAGATTGTGTTCCACCAAGAACAGCAGCCATTGCTTGTACCGCTACACGGACAATATTGTTATCAGGCTGTTGCGCTGTTAATGATTCACCACTTGTTTGTGTATGAAATCTAAGTTGCAAAGATTTGGGATTTTTTGCATGGAATCTTTCTTTCAAAATTTTTGCGTATATTTTTCTTGCAGTTCTAAATTTTGCAACTTCCTCAAAAAATTCTATAGTGCAACAAAAGAAGAATGAAAGTCTTGGTGCGAAATCATCAATTTTTAATCCGCGGTCAATGCATGTTTGAATATATTCGATTCCATTTGCGATTGTAAATGCAATTTCTTGAACTGCAGTTGCCCCAGCTTCACGCATATGATAGCCAGAAATTGAAATTGGATACCACTGTGGTACATTTTTTGCGCAGTAACCAATCATATCACCTATTATCCTCATAGACGGTTGTGGAGGATAGATGTAGGTGTTCCGAGCAACATACTCTTTCAATATGTCATTTTGAGTTGTACCCCTAAGTTCCTTACTTGAAATTCCTTGTGACTTTCCCACAGCGATATAATATGCTAGTAGTGTTGATGCAGTTGCATTAATTGTCATAGAGGTTGAAGCCTTTCCCAGATTAATTCCGTCGAATGCAGTTTGCATGTCTTTCAGTGATGCGATTGATACGCCAACTTTGCCAACCTCGCCTTCAGCACGTGACGAATCTGGATCATGCCCAATTTGCGTAGGTAAATCAAAAGCCATTGAAAGACCAGTCTGACCACTATCCAGCATGAATTTGTAACGCTTGTTTGACTGTGCAGCATCCCCAAAGCCAGAATATTGACGCATTGTCCAAAGTCTATCACGATACATTCCAGAATGAATTCCTCGTGTAAACGGATATTTCCCAGGACTTTCTGTTGAATTTTTTGATTTGCTGTAAACTGGTTTAACTGGGATATTAGAATCAGTTACGAATTGTTTAGGTTTTACTTTCTCCTTTGTCATACAATCACTTCATTATACTGTTAGATATTTTATCTGCAGCTTCAAACGGATCAATTTTCCTATCTTGGACTTTTTTGAGATAACCCGAATACGTTTTATTTGAATGAAGCATTGTTGCAATTTTTTGGTTAATGTTATTTAAGATAATATCATCAAGTTCTATGACAAGTCTTTGTTTTTCTGATAATTTTTTCTCTTTCTTTCTTTTTCCTATAATCTTTTTTAATTCTGTTACGAATTCAGTAATTCCTTTACCTGTCTTTGATGATACTTTAAGAATTAGTGGTGTTTTTTCTGCTGTTCCAATAAAATCTTGAACTGATTGAAACAATTGTGAAGCGCCTTCAAGGTCACTTTTATGTACTAAATAAATATCGCCGATTTCAGTAATTCCCGCCTTTATAGTTTGAATGCTATCTCCCGTATGCGGATTAAACACCACTACTGTGATGTCAGCTATGTTAGAGATTTCTATTTCGGTCTGCCCTGCTCCTACACTCTCAATAATTATTGGATCAAAACCAGCATATTCTAAAACACGTATACTATTTCGTATAGATCTTGAAATTGCACCCGTTGCACCTCTTGATGCCATACTTCTGATGTATGTTCCAGAATCAGTTGATTCTGTCATCCGTACTCTATCACCAAGTATTGCACCGCCAGATATGTGGCTTGTTGGATCAATTGCTAAAACCGCTGGCTTCAAGCCAGACTTTTTCAATTTAATTGAGATTTTATCAATCAATGATGATTTTCCTGCACCAGCTGGTCCAGTTATACCAATAACAACAGATTTTCCTGAAGTCTTGAATATTTTTTTAATTAATTTCCTTGATTCTTTTTCATCGTTTTCAAAAATTGAAATTGCCTTTGCTATTGCTCCACGCTTTGCTTTTTTTAAATCAGAAGTGATATCCAAGTACAATTATCTTTTGTTTCTGCGATAAATATTGGTTATCTTTGACCTTTAGGTTGCACTAATGATTATACACTCAGGAGTTTGCCTCAATATCCTCTTCAAGATTCTCCCCAAGACCTTTCCACCATTGATCAAACTCTTTTGCCATTTGAAAAATTTAGTTAATTATCGTATATAGATCTGCTGGTTGCTAGATTTTACTATAGATTATTCTGGGTTTTGACTCACCCTGCTCATAAATTTCAGTTTTTAATCCAATCTTACCAAATTCATCGTGATTTATAGAAAACACAACTGGGGTAGTTGACCATCCATACTTTGGCTCAGAATTAATTTTGACGGTTTCTACAAACGAGCTCTGTGAAAATTCCTTGTGGAATGTTTTTTCCATACCCAAAATCTCAAGAGTGGCTAAGTTTGTCTTTTTAGAATTATCGTTGTACATAATTTTAACAATCTTATTTTTTGGATCATATATTGCATCAACAAAAATTGTCTGAGATATTGTAGATTCATCTAATGCTGAGTCAGATGTGACTGATATCACTATAGCCGCAATTGCGATTATCAACGCAACGACAATGATTTTCCTATTCATTCTCATCTAAATTCTGCTTTAATACGCCGCAAAAAGTTTGATCTAATTCTAACCCTTTCTAATGTTTGTTCTATAACACGCTCTGTTCCAGGTAAGGGATTTCTTTTGAAAAAGTTACGAACGTCTTTTTCTTGCTTATCATCAATTACACCACCAACACTAGCAACAATTCTATTCGCAAGTGGATTACCGACACCAAACTTTAGTACTAATTTTTTCCAATGACTCTTAAGCCATGGCCAAAGTATAGTTCTGCCGTGGATATTGGCTGATACACCAATAATTGGCATTCGAATATTTTGTGAACGTACTTCAGAAGTTAAAGTAAAATTCAATGTTTTAAGCAGTAGGCTCTTTTGTTTAAAATTACACATTGCTGAGAGAAACCGAATCTTTTCTTCCTGCAATGTAGATTTTCTATAGAGTGACAAAAGTTTATTGTAAGTTTTTTTATCTCCTTGCCATGCCATCAAGATAAAAACTGATTCCCGTAAATCAGGGGCAAGAGAATTTTTATTTTTAAGAAATTTATTAAAACGTTTGTTTGCTTCACTGAGTATTTCCTTATCACCAAGTTTACCAAGTGCGGTTATCACAAAACTACGTAACAATGAATCAGTGTGTTTCTCATTTTTCTTGGAATCCCAACCAAGGCGGTCAAATATTGTTCCCAAAAATTGTGCAGTATATGTACGGATTTCATCAGAGAATTTTTCTTTGGTGGTCAGTTTGTATATGTAGTAAAGATTTTGTGCTAAATCTAGTAGGGTGATGTAATCATCCTCATCATGATATGATGTCGTAAAATCAAGATATTCCTGCAACTGTTTTGTGCCAGATACACATTGTGTAAACAAATCATTTTGTAGCCCCCATCTGTCAACATGGTTTAGTATTTTTTCATCAATAAGTAAGGATAGATCTGCTAAACTATGATCATCGTATTGGATTCTGTAAAAGCCATATCGACCAGAATTAAGTATAAAATCCGAGTCCTTATTTTTCAGTGACACAGTACTGGTTCGTGACTTCATTAAGATTGAATTTTGATGGTTTTCCTCCTCAATTTGTATCGGAATTGCCCATCTGTTTTTAGAAGCTCTACTACCGTCAGATAAGAATCGTCTTTGTGTTAATGATAATTTCGAATTATTTCGTTTAACATCCACGACAGGATAGCCAACCTGATCAATCCAAGTTTTCATCATAGAGTCAACAGGTTTATGTGCAATTTTCCCAATTGAATTCCATAAATCCTGTCCTTCGGCATTTGAATATTTATGCAATGTAAGATAATGCTTGAGACCTTTACGGAAGTTTTCTATTCCAACATAATTCTCTAACATACGTAAAACACTCCCACCCTTATCGTAGCTGATTGCGTCAAAGATTTCTCTAATTTGTGCTGGATGTTTTACGTCCACATTTATTGGGTGAGAATTTTTTAATGCGTCAAGACTCATGGCTTGTAACATTGCATCATCTAAAAACTGGTCCCAAAGATCCCACTCTGGATAAAACTTATCCACGATTTTTGTTGCCATGAATGTTGCAAAGCTTTCATTCAGCCAAAGATCATTCCACCATTTCATCGTAACAAGATTACCAAACCATTGGTGAGCTATCTCATGGGATATTACTTCCGCAATGTACTGCTTTGTCCTAGTTGAAGATGTCTTTGGATCATAAAGTAAAATTGCCTCCCTGAATGTAATTGCACCCCAATTCTCCATTGCACCAGCAGCAAAATCAGGTATAGCTATCATGTCAAGTTTTGGAAGTGGGTACCTTATTCCAAAATATTTTTCATACTCACTGAGAAACTTCTTGGTAAAGTCTAGTGAAAGTTTACCCTTATTCTTATTGCCTTTTGTGGTAACAATTCTTATCTTGATATTTCGTAACTTTCCATGTAAATATTCAAACTCGCCTACACCAAGATACAAAAGATACGTTGACATTACTGGAGTTCGCCCAAACTTGTATAGGATTTTTGAACCAACAATTTTTTTAGATGCAACTGGCATGTTTGAGATTGCATCCAAGTGCTTATCGACTAAAAGAGACACATCAAATGTTGCCTTAACAGCTGGTTCATCCCAACAGGGAAATGCCCTTCTAGCGTCAGCAGCCTCAAACTGTGTTGTTGCAAGATACTTTGTTTTTCCATTTTTATCCTTGTACTGGCTTCTGTAAAATCCTAAAAGTCTATCATTCAAGGTTCCAGTAAACTTTATGGAAAGTTTTACTTTCCCTTTTATTTTCTTTACAAGTTTAATTGTCAGTTTTTCATTTTTTTCATTTAGAGATGATTTTGCAGGGATGATTTTCCTTCCTTGTGTTATATGAGATTCTTTTATGCTAAGTTCTGCAGCGTCTAGCTTGATTGAATTAGTTGGTTTTGATAAATTAAGAGTAATAATTTCTTCACCGTTAAACTTGAAATTATGAAATAATGGTTCAAACACAATCTCATAGTTGGTTGGGATTACGCCTGCCATACCGTGCATAATTTGAAACGTTATGTAAGTTTATTCAGATTCAAAAGATTTTAAGGGAAACATGAGTATATTATAATATGAAGCAAAAAACTGCGTCTCGTAAGATTAAGATCCTTGTTGCGAAACTGGGCTTAGATGGTCATGACAGAGGCGCATTAGTACTATGCCGTGGGTTCAGAGATGCTGGAATGGAAGTAATTTACTCTGGCTTGTTTGCCACACCAGACAGAGTAGCACAAATTGCTGAGGATGAAGATGTAGATGCAGTTGCGCTTAGTCTCTTGAACGGAGCACATGGAACATTGTTTCCCAGAGTTGTTAAGGAATTAAAGAAGAAGGGAATTAATGATGTACTTGTTGTAGGTGGTGGAACAATTCCAGAGGAAGATAAAAAAATACTTGAGAAATCTGGTGTTAGCGGAAACTTTGGACCTGGAACATCACTTAATGACATAACTAGTCATATTAGAAATGGTGTATCAAAACTAAGAAAATTATAATCATTCGGTAGAATCAGGCCACATCATTTTTCGCATCTGTTTTCCAACCTGCTCTATTTGATGTGAATCTAATTGTTTCATGTATTTGTCAAACGCGTTTTTACCACTTTTTTCATACTCACTTAACCATTCTTTGTTAAATGTCCCATCCTGTATTTCCTGTAAAACTTTTTTCATTTCTTCCTTGGTCTGCTTATTCATAACCATTGGACCACGAGTAAGACCACCATATCTTGCAGTTTCGCTTACGCGTCTCCACATTCCGTTGATTCCATATTTCTGAATCATGTCAACAATTAGTTTCAACTCATGCAAAACTTCAAAGTATGCAATTTCTGGTTGATAACCAGCTTCAACCAATGTTTCAAATGCGTTAACAACCATAGAAGCAGAACCGCCACAAAGATCCGCCTGTTCACCAAACCAGTCAGTCTCAACTTCTTCCTTGAATGTAGTTTTGATCAAACCAGCACGTGCACTTCCAATTCCCTTGGCAATTCCAAGTGTTCTGTTCCAAGCAGTTCCAGTCTTGTCTTGTTCGACAGCAACAATTGATGGTGTTCCAAAATTATCAAGATATGTTTCTCTTACCTTAGAGCCAGGACCCTTCGGTGCAACCATGATAATATCGATATTATCTGGTGCCTTTATCCATCCCCAGTAAATTGCTGCTGCATGTGAAAACGCCAATGCCTTTCCCTCGGAAAGATTTGGTTCTATCTCATCCTTGTATACCTTAGATTGAACCATATCAGGAATTAAGATGTGTATGATGTCAGCTTTTTTACAAGCTTCTGCTACAGACATCACTTCGTGTCCGTCGTCCTTTGCCTTGTTCCAGCTAGAACCACTCTCTTTAAGCCCAACGATTACTTTGAGACCAGAATCTTTGAGATTGTTTGCTTGTGCATCTCCCTGAATACCATATCCGATGATTGCAATTGTTTGATCTTTAATTGGGTCTAGGCTAATATCAGAATCTTTCCAGGTCTTGGCCATTGAAAAAATTCTAGGTTCTACCCATATAATCTATATCTTGTATTCCCTATTGCATTTGACACATCTGACTTTCACGCCCTCAGAATCAAGGCGTTCAAACTTCTTTGAGCCACAATTTGTACAAATTGGGCATGCCCGTGCTGGCTTCACAGATTGTATTTTTGTAAACTACATTTGAAGTTAATTGATTTTCCCACTACCTATTATTCGTACTGTAGTGGATTCCGGTTTTATGACAATACAAATATCATTTTTCTTATAGAT
>JAANXC010000085.1 GCA_018263495.1 Nitrososphaerota archaeon | reverse complement strand
TTTGTGCTTGCTCCACAGTTGTAACATCCATCACAACTCCATTCTTCAGCATGTGAGCAAAGCCACGCTTCAAGGTGGATGTTCCCTTGGTGACGTCAATAGAGTCTACACTTTCAGATTTGACTCCTTTAGCTTTTGGCAAGTCGCCGGAAAGTGGTATCATGATCTAAAATCTCGTTCAGACTATTTATTCTCTTATTCCGTCGATAATGCCTATCAATTCCTCTTCAACTGCTGTTACTATTGGAGGAATGAACTTTTCAGTGGCGTCTTGGTCTGGCCAGAAAATCTGAGTCTTTGCACCGTTTAATGTAATTTTGACGGTAAATTTGGTATAGCTTTCAACATCCTCCTTGATTGGGAATGATTCTTTTGGTATTGACATAAAGCCAGTCTCCTTAATCATCGCAGTAAGCTTCTGCAACTGTGCATCACTGATTGAACTTTTGATTAGGGACTGATTTACTCCATCCTTGACCTCAGTATATTGAACAGTTCCATCATTCTCTATAATCAAAACTTGCGTCATATCTGCTACCGATTTCTCTGTAACTCCAAATGACACTATTCTCAAATCATGTTTGGTAAACTCGATCTGTATTTTGTCATTAGGATTAATTGCTGACATAGGAATTTCTTCCATGGTAAGCATCGGTATGACGATAAGTATTGCCAAAATTATAGGAATGGCGACTCCAACTAAAACAATGGGCTTTACCATTTTCATAAAAGCCACATTTTCGCAAATAAATCTTGGTAAAATAACTTAAAATTCAAGCCAGCCAAGTTCAATTTGTGGGGTCGTAGCCTAGCCTGGTAGGGCGACAGTGACTACGAAGTTCACCGCTAAGGGCTCCAGAGGTTAAAGTTCAAACTCTGATGAAAAGATGATGTGAGTTTGGAGCTGCGAAGTAACCCGTAGGTCGTCGGTTCGATTCCGATCGGCCCCACGTTAATTTTGTTTTTTTCTTAGAAAGTTCATCGCAGAGCCTGCCTTGAACCATTCTAGCTGCAGGTCATTATAGGAATGGTTCAGCACAATTTTCTCAGATGTCTTATCTGCATGCAGTATGTTACACTCGACAGGCTTTCCAGGAGCAAGTCCAGCCAGTTGGCTGATGCTGATCTGATCATCTTCATGAATTTTCTCATAGTCATCAGGATTGTCAAATGTTAATGCAAGTATTCCCTGCTTCTTGAGGTTTGTCTCATGGATTCGCGCAAAGCTTTTTGCAACTACAGCAGTGCATCCCAAAAAGCGTGGCGTCATTGCTGCATGCTCACGGCTGCTTCCCTCCCCATAGTTGTTATCGCCAACTATGACCCAGGAGATGTTTTGTTTCTTGTATTGTCTGGCAATCTGCGCACAACCTTCAATCTCATTGCTAAGCATGTTTTTGGCTTGACCGACTTGGTCATTGAACGCGTTGACAGCTCCCAGCAACAGATTATCACTTAACTTATCCAAGTGTCCTCTAAGTCTTAACCAAGGACCTGCAGGTGAGATATGATCTGTAGTACATTTTCCTTTTGCTTTAATCATCACACGGAGATCATTCAAGTCCTTGCCATTCCACGCGCTAAATGGTTCAAGCTTTTGCAGTCTTTCACTATTAGGATCAATCAGCACCTGCACAGCGTCAGGATTTTCTGATGGAGATATGTAAACATCCTCAGCGTCTACAAACCCATTATCAGGAACGTCTGGTGCACTTGCCGGTGCATCAAGCTTGAATGTCTTTCCATCAGAACCAGTGAGAGAATCATCTAATGGATTAAAAGAAAGATTTCCGCCTAAGGCTAGTGCAATTACCAACTCGGGACTTGCAATGAAGTTCATTGTTTCCCTCTTACCGTCGTTCCTGCCTGGAAAATTACGGTTGTATGATGTCACTATGGTGTTTTGCTCTCCTTTCTTAAGTTCTGGTCTAGACCATTGTCCAATGCAAGGACCACAAGCATTTGCAAGAACTGTAGCACCAATTGATTTCAGCGAGTCAATCTGACCATCTCTCTCTATGGTAGCTCTAATTTGTTCAGAACCAGGAGTTACAAGCAAGGGAATTTTTGCTTTGATTCCCTTTGATTGTGCTTGCTTTGCAAGACTTGCAGCTCTTGACATGTCCTCATACGAAGAGTTTGTACAGCTTCCAATCAATGCAACGGAAATGCTGTCAAGATAGTTATTGTTCTTTACATCTTCAGCTAGTTTTGATATTGGTCTTGCAAGATCCGGAGTGTGTGGACCAACCACATGTGGTTCAAGTTTTGAGAGATCAATCTCTATAATTTTATCAAAATATTTACCAGGATCGTTTTCAATTTCCGAGTCACCCACAAGATGTTCCTTGTACTTGTTTGCAAGTTCTGCAATCTCCTCTCTGCCAGTTGATTTTAGGTAAAGCTCCATTCTTTCGTCATATGGAAAGATTGAACATGTAGCACCAATCTCTGCTCCCATGTTAGTGATTGTAGCCTTGCCTGTACAGCTAATAGATTTGGTACCAGGACCAAAATATTCTATTATAGAATTGGTGCCGCCGGAAACTGAGAGCTCTCCCGCAACATACAGTATGACATCCTTTGCTGCTGTCCAGCCATTCATCTCTCCTTTGAGATAAACACCAATGCGCCTTGGATATAGAATCTCCCATGGCATTCCAGCCATCGTTTCTGCCGCATCCACACCGCCAACACCAATAGCCAACATTCCAAGTCCGCCTGCGTTTGGTGTGTGAGAGTCTGTACCAATCATCAGACCGCCAGGAAACGCATAGTTTTCTAAAATTACTTGATGAATAATTCCTGCGCCAGGTTTCCAAAATCCCACGCCATATTTACTTGCAGATGATTCCAAAAATTTGTAGACCTCGTTGTTTTCATAAATTGCTAGCTTTGTGTCTGACTTTCCTTCCGTCCTGGCCTGGATCAGATGGTCACAGTGGACGGTTGTAGGTAGAGCCGCAGTACTTAGTCCAGTTTGCATAAACTGAAGCATAACCATTTGGCCTGTAACGTCCTGAAGTGCAACCCTATCCGGTTGTAAGAACACATAACTTCCATCACTGTCTAAATTTTTTTCAAGAAAACTTTCTTCCAGATGTCCCGCAAGAATTTTTTCTGTTAAAGTTAGAGACCTGCTTACTGTCTTCCTGTATGCGGAGATATTTTTTTCTAATTTCGAGTATACGCTTTCAACCATTTCTGATGTGGTGTTAATTTCAATTTTTTCCAATAATTTTCAATGGAATTTTTTATTTATAAACCGAATTAACGCGCTTTTGGTGTTTTCGTATACAATTATAAGAGAAAAACGCTATTTTGAATGAGTGCTGCGAGGAATTTTTTCGTGTTATTTTATTGAGGGTTATAATTGGTAAAGAAGGGCTTTCCTAACTTTGGAATAACACAATCTGGTGCGTTTGTTGCAGCTTTAAAAAATTATAATTTGCCTGATTTTGTATTGTCATTGGTTGCTAAAGATTGCAATTCAGATTTACTGGAACGGGGAAGAATTGATGATAGGCTTTCTAGCATGAATGACGCGGCTCTTGAATTGCTACATAGGGTCTTCATTGACTGCGAAGAAGATAAGGAGGGTAAATATGCACAGTATAGATTTTTTGCGTATGTATCCAGCATGTACCATAAGTGTGAGATGCTGATCAACGAAACAATACCTGGAAAATCTGGAAAAAATCACAAGATTCCAATAGCTGTCAAAAATAACGGTATGTATATTGCCGTTGGCTTTAACAAGCCAAACGGTCATGCTGTTTCAAAGAAGGACATCAAAAAATTCTATGAGATTGTAAATGATGTAAAAAATGGCGACCATGGAACCCAGTTAGTAGATGCTGTTTTTGGTTCATCGTCAGGATTCAAGGGAGAAGCCTTGGTAGAATTAGAAAACTTGAGCAAGATGAGAGAAGATGATCCTGAAGAGAAATTGAACTTTAAGACTGCCAATTTTGAAAATAGAATTTATTCTGTTACAAAATGCTAAACTAGATTAACTTTTTTTCGTAAACATTGTCGTGTCTAAAGTAAGAAATGATGGTTTTTTGGAAGTTAATTCAAAATCTTCTCCATATTGCTCAAATGGAATAGCACCAAAGAGATGTTGTTGCCAAGTATCATGAACATCTTCTATGTATCTTTTGTATCTAGATTGTCGTAGTAGCTCGTGTGCAATTTCATGCGAAACAGCGGTACAATTTTTTTCAGCTAAAAATAATGTATCCGTTTGGCTTTTTGGTTTTTCCCATCTAATCATACCAAAATTTTCAGCATGATATCCTTCACAGGTACAATCAGTCCACAATGGTCTAAAGTGGCATAAATAGAAATGGTAAATGTCATCACCACGTTCTGCATGATCCTTTAACAGCGAATGAGTATCTAATCTTTGAAGTATTATCCTTGGTTTGGTAATCATTTCGTCACACTGTATCTCAACGTCCATGGAAAACTTTGTTTTAATCCATGACTTGAAAAATTTGGCCATCTTTTTGACATACTCAAACTCCGCGTCACGCAGACCTAGTTCCTTATCCTTTATCACAAAAATAAAGTGTAACAGCATGTCGATAGGATGAGATATTTACGCTTGGCCTTCTATGCCCATAAGTGTGAGAGTGGATCTAATCTGATCAATCTTGCGTATCTTCCAGGTTATAGTCTCACGCAAGCTCTCAACTGTTGCTGACTCTATCTTTGCCAAGATATCATAAGCACCAAAAGTACCATGTACTTCTATGACGCCATCCAGACTCTTTAATTGCTGTATGATGGATTCTTCAGAGCCTAATTCACAGTTTATCAAAACGTAAGCTGTTGCCATGTAATAGTTACTAACTTGAGATATATCAATGAAACGATAATTTTCACTGTGACATCTTGATTATTTTATCCCAGATGTTCTTAGGTACCGGCATTACCGATAATCTCCCAATTCGTAAAAGTTCCCAGTCCTTGAATGATTTTTCTTTCTTCATTTGCTCTAATGTTACAGGTTTTTTCAGCTGCTTTTTGAACTTTACATCCACAACGATGAACCTTTCGTTGTCCTCCTTGGGATTTGGATATGGGTTGGAGGTTACGGTCATGATACCCACCGCTTGGCGCTCATCCCCAGTGTGGTAGTATAATATCTGATCACCTTTTTTCATGCTTCTCATGTGCTTCAGAGCTAAATTGTTATGCACACCATCCCAGGTTGTTGTCTTCTCTTTCTGCAGGGCTGACAAGCTGTATCCCCTTGGTCCGCTGGGTTCTTGCTTTGCAAGCCAATAGTTTGCCATCTGTTTGCTCATGCAATTACTGGATTTAGATTTTTGCCAAAAGAATGTTCCCCGGTTCTGACTCACAAAGAGTCATTGGTATTAGCCATACCCTCCTCTTTGCTCTGAAACCGGGGAATGCCCATGTAACACACCTGGGTGAATTAGAAATCATGTGAATCATGACGATCTATATCATCCTAATCCGTCTGTGTGCATGCTCTCGTAATTGGGCAAGATAGATTAGAACTAATCAAATATTAATCCAGATAGCTTTATCTCAAAGCCAACTACCTTTGTTCTTATCCTGAAATTTTCAAGAACCTTGGAATCCAGTTCGCCAATATAGCCTACTGTCTTTTTGTTAACAATAATTTCTGCAACCCTGCCTTGAGAAAAAAGCACATGACTTGGGAGTGTTTTCGTTTCACATTTTATGTTAAATCCAATTCGCAAGAGTGACTGCAAGACAGCCTTCATCTCTGAAAAGTGTGTCTCTTCCGAGGCGGTGACACATGCAAGGCTTGATGTTTCCTTGATTGGAGAACCCTTCGAAAAAACTATTCCTGACTCGAAAAATTTTTGTGGGTATGTTTCGTGTATGTTTTTTGACAGGTTCTCCAACAGCCCTGGCAGGATCGAGTCTCTAAGGATTGTATGCTCTTGGCTCTTCGAGCTTGTGACAGAAATTATTTGTGACGAGTCCCTATTTGCCATTTCGTACAAAATTTGCTCGCTTGTTAGTGTGGAGTTTAGTGTTTCCATAAATCCAAAGCCAGTCATCAGCCTGCTAATAGAGTCAAGTTTCTCGGATGTCATATTTTTCTCGCCAATATGTACGGATGCGGGCCATGCTGGCTTCAGGTTATCAATTCCATAACCCAATGCAACCTCTTCAACAATGTCCATGCCTCCAAAAATATCAAACCTATATCTTGGAATTGTACACTGTATTTTTTTTCCTTTCATGACTGCATCCAGCCTACATTTTTTAAGACATGATAGAAGCATAGACCCAGAAATATTCAATCCAAGAATTTTATTCACAGGATCGGCATCAAATGCAATGGATCTTGACGCAAAGTTTGGCGTCGAGTTTTTTGAGCCAGAAACTTTCAACTGTGAAAATTGAAATCCTGCGCCTTGAAGAATTGTAACAACAACGGACAACATATCCTCAGCTGATTGCTTGTCTATGCCAGTGACTTCTACTAGAAGGTTTTTGGTTTTTGTTGTCACAGTTGTCAACGCAGCGTTGATGATTGGGGGAAAGGATACAGTCTGTCCATTTGCATCAGTAATTATGGGAACCTTGGCAGATTGTCCAAGGATTGAACCATAGTCCCTTCCAACTTCTGAATCCTGAAGAATTTCTGAGATTGAGCTTTCTTTGGTAGAGTTTAACGGAACAAACCTATGGTCGCGAGAAGTTGTTGTATACTTGAGTGGGAAGGATATTCTATCTAGGTCATGAATACCAATCGATGACTTTTTCCGTTTCCTACCTAGTCCAAAATGCAGGTCTTCCTGCATGTTGATAAGCTGTTTAACTGATTCGTCGTCAAGTAAACCATTTCTTGCAACTATTCCAGTAACAAACGGTCTAATCCTGCTCGTTGAACTATCCGCCTTGATTTCATAATTGCCTTGTTTTTTTACGTCCAGTTTCAATATTCCCTTACTAATTCCTAAAATTCCCTGCAGTCCCAATGCAATGCCAAAGTCGGTAGAATAGTCCGGGCGGTTCGGACTGTATTCAACTCTTACAATATTGCCATCCAGTGATTCTATATCAAGACCAAGAAACGGCAGACTGTCAAGTATCTGCTTTTTGTTCGCTTTCTTTCCCACAAGATTCTGAAGCCTGCTAAGACTTAGCTCAACTACTGGCATTTTGAAGCAGTCCTCAACCAACTCAGATTGTTATTGTAAAACTCCCTTACATCGTCTAATCCAAATTTCAGCATGGCAATCCTTTCAATGCCACCGCCCCAAGCCAGTACTGGTTTTGTAATTCCCAACGGCTTTGTAACTTCCGGTCTAAATATTCCCATACCAAAGAGTTCAATCCACTTCCCAAGTCTTTCATTGTAAACCATAGATTGCAGAGAAGGTTCAGTATAAGGAAAGAATGTAGGCCAAAACTTTACTTTGGTGAGACCAATTTTGCGGTAAAATTCCTTTTGTATTCCCATCAAGTCTCGTAATGTTATGTGTTTTCCCACAACGATACCTTCAACCTGATTAAACTCAACTAAATGCTTGTAACTTACTTTTTCATTACGAAAAACTCGTCCCAATGAAAATATTCTTGCCTCATCCGGTTTTTTGTCTGCAAGATATTTTATGGTAACACAAGTAGTATGTGTTCGCAAGACCATTTTTTTTGCTTCCTGTATATCCCAATAGTATCTCCATCCCTTTTTGTGGGCGTTTGATACATTCTTGATTTGGGTTGGTGTTGCAAGCTGCTTTGCATTTAGACCCTTGAGATAAAACGTGTCTTGTAGTTCCCGAGCTGGGTGATCCTGTGGTGTAAACAACGCGTCAAAATTCCAGAAACTTGACTGTGACAAATCTCCAATAATTTCCGTAAATCCCAAGTGAGCAAAAGTTTCCCTAACTTCATTTATTGTGTCCTTTAGTGGGTGTATCCTTGCGGCATGTACATGAGGTACGTCTGCCTCAACGTCTATTGCTCCACTATCTAATTTTTCAAGGTCAATCTTTTTGCCAGTTTCAGAAAGAGATACTGTTTTTGTTTTTTCCTCGTGTGCAATGATAAAGTCAGGTCTTTCCATTAGAGATTTCAGTGGTTCGGCTAAAGGCGTGTTATCAAATTCTGTAGGAGCAATAGTTTTTTCGCCTAGTTTTGAAATTATTAGGTCCAAATCATTAGGAACATCTGCGTCCGGATCTTTTAATGAAATTTTTGAGCCTGTACCTGTTTTTTCTATGTTAATCCAGTCATTCTTTTTTGCATGGGCAATTGCCGCGTTAAAGTCAAATCCCTGCAAACTGCTTCGAATTTCATCAAATGTTTTTGGACCATCTTTAACGAGATTTACAAGTCTTCGTTCAGGCAAGCCGTTTTTTAGAGCATCTAGACCATTTTTTCCAAGGCTTAAAGAAATGTTAACAGATTCACTTACATCTCCAAGTTTTTTCTGGCGAAGCCATTCTACACCACGCCTAATTTGATCCATTGAAAGCTTAGTTTCTTGGGATATCTTCTCCTCGGTTAAATTTGGATCTGATTGCAAAACCTTGATAATTTGTTTTTCAATGTCATGCAGAACATGAGACAATAGTTCATCGTTCCAAAAAGACTTAATTAAATTAGCTAGGACAATTGTTACGGTTTTTTTGATTAGAAAGTGGTTAAAATAATGGAATAAGACTTTTTAACATTAAATCAAAGTCAACCTTGAATGTCAGCGGATGATTTTGTTGTCACACCTTGGAACGTTGAGGGTGATATTGATTATGACAAACTGATCAAAAGATTTGGGACACAAAAAATTACTCCAGAACTTTTATCAAAAATTGAAAAATTTACCAGCGAGTCACATTTCATGCTAAGAAGGGGGATTTTTTTCTCACACAGAGATTTGAACAGGCTTTTGGATGATTATGAGAAAGGCAAGAAATTCTTTCTATACACAGGCAGAGGTCCTTCTGGGCATACTCATATCGGTCATCTAGTTCCATGGGTTTTTGCAAAATGGCTTCAAGATAAGTTTGGAGTGAAAATGTACTTCCAGCTTACAGATGACGAAAAATTCTGGACAAAAAAAGACATGACGTTAGAGAAAACATCACAGTTTGCGCTTGAAAATGCGCTTGATTTTATAGCACTAGGTTTCAAACCGGAAAATACTAAGATCATCATTGATACAAAAAACATAAGGACATTGTATCCTATTGCGGCGGAAGTTGCAAAGAGAATAAATTTTTCAAATACAAAGGCGGTTTTTGGATTCAAAAATGAAACTAACGTTGGGATGATATTTTATACTTCGTTACAATCTGCTCCATGCTTTATAGAAGACATGCCTGTCTTGATTCCATTTGGAGTTGATCAAGATCCGCATTTTAGAATTACAAGGGATATAGCGCCAAAAATGAACAAACCAAAACCAGCATTGATTCATAATATTATGATTCCAGCGCTTGGAGGTCCCAAGGGAAAAATGTCCGCATCTAATGAAAATGAAACAGTATACACCACAGACTCTCCTGAAGTTGTAAAGAAGAAAATTAACAAGTATGCGTTTTCTGGTGGTCAGCCAGACATAGAAGAGCACAGAAAAAAAGGCGGTAATCCAGATATTGACGTATCATACCAATATCTTAGAATCTTCTTTGAGCCAGACGACAAAAAGCTAAAGCAAATTCATGATGATTACAAATCAGGAAAGATGCTTACTGGTGAGCTTAAACAAATTCTAATTGAAAAGATCAACAAGTTTCTGACTTCCCATCAGCAAAAACGCGAAAAGGCGAGAGACCAACTCGACAAATTTCTACTAAAAGATTGAACAGCGCAACAATACTCTGTCAGGACAAATATGAGGCACAAAAGCTTGCAAACCTAATTTTTGTTAACGATACAAAGGAAACATACGTCACTGAAATTTTGAATGTAGTCGAAAATGAGGTAGTACTTTCGATAAAGGACAAATCTGCCCATAGTATTGTTTTAGAAGATAATGATCAAGTACTGCTTTTTACGGATTTCATTCAGTCAGTGATAGAAAAAAGACAGAAAATAGTGCAGACTGAAATAAAAGATAATTATGTCAAAATTGTAAAAGAGTAAATTCACACTAATGATTTGTCCATCTCAGCACTCATAGTTTCCTGAACTTTCATAAAGTATAGTTGCGTTGTGTAAGGCATATTTGGCAAATTGTAATCAATCACTTGCATAAAGTAGCGTACCGCCCTCTTTGAAATATCTACGTTAAATTTCAATGGAAGAATTGGATCCTGTTTGATGTTGATTTTATCCGTCAACCACGGAGGAAGAATCTCTATTGTTTCAGCAGTGATTTTTTTGTACCAATACTCTAAATTTTCCGGCTGAAGACTGCCTTGTAGATTCTGAATGTCAACATCTATCTTATTCAGCATCTTATTGGTAATGCTCATACCATTACTGCCAAAATTTTTGTTTTATTCCACTTACTCAAAGATAGGCAAGTTGGTTGTCAATTCAAATTTCCACTGCTGTCAATCTCAGAGTTCTTGATTCTGGTGCTTGAGATGGCTTTCCCATCCTTGGCTAAAACCATTGGTACCACGACTATTTCCACAGGCGGTAAATTTCTCTCTGCCCTCAATTCGTTAAGATGCACCCCTTTGCTACTAGTCTCCTCACTTACAACTAGTGCTTTCACGGAACCTTTGATAACTGCTGGTCCAAAGTCATTCTCCAGTTTGCTTATCTCATATGAAGAATCGGGAAAGTTTTTCTCAATTGCAGATTTTAGTGA
>JAANXC010000084.1 GCA_018263495.1 Nitrososphaerota archaeon | reverse complement strand
ACGGAAAAATGTAGAATCTAGGGCTTATTCCATGACTAGATTGACCCAGATTAATCAGGAATATGGAGAGATTTCTGGAAATGTCAAAAAAGCGAAGATAGAACTGGAAAAGCTTGGTTCTACGCTAACAGAACTAAAACATGTTGAAAGATATGTCACTAAACTTGAAAATATACAGGAGAATGTTTACAACAGAGATGGTCCAGTGGGCAAAAGTCTTCGTTCGTGGTCTTTAGAAATTATTTCACAGAAGGCATCAGAATATCTTGAGAAACTTAACACAAAGATTCAAAGAATTTCATTGTCAGAAAAAACACGTGATGTAAACATTTCATGTTATTCTAGAAACACTACGCTTGATATTGAATCACTCAGTGGAGGAGAACAAGTAAGCGTTGCTCTAGCATTAAGACTTGGCATGTCACATCTTCTTGGTGCATCAAATCTTAATTTCATGATACTTGACGAACCTACTGCACATTTAGACAGTGAACGAAGAAAATCTCTTGTTAACGTTTTATCTCAACTAACAAATCTTAAAGAAGATTCATCCATGCAATTCATTATCATAACTCATGACGCAGAAATCTTTGATGATTCTTCTGTAGAGAACATCTACAAGTTTGAATCAAATCATAATGGAACTATAGTTTCTAGACTTTAGCCGCCAGTTAGTTTAGCAAATTTTTCATTCTTGCTCAACTTTTCCATAAACTCTAGATTAGACAACGCAACAACTGCAGAGTCTCTCACTGGTTCATCAGGATCATTCAGTGCCTTCTCAAGAGTTTCACGTGCTTTTTTAGAACCCATGACACCTAATGCAATTGCAGCTTCATGTCGTACAAACATGCTAGGATCGTTTTTTGTTGCATCTTCTAATGGTGTAATTCCATTACTGTAACACATCTGTCCCAGTGAAAATGCAGCCTCGTGTCTGACAAGCTCATTTGCGTCGTCCTTCAGAACTTTGGCAATATATTGTACCTTGTCCTCACCTCCTATGTCAACAAGGATGCAAGTTGCACGGCAACGTATTACATAGTCGTCGTGATCTAGCAGCTTTACAAAATACTGCGTGTCCTTCTTCTCATATCGCTCTTCCATTTCTGTTAGAAGATCTAATCTTGATTGAGGAACAACAGTCATTCTGTATCGTTTGGAATCAACGTATATTATCCTATTTTTCAACTAGTATGCTTTTGTCACTTTAAGGACGGTTGAAATCACTGCCAGGTAAAATGTAGTTGCAATTGCTTCAGAAATCAGTGATGCTGCAAATGGCTCAATTTCTATTTCCAGAAAATAGAACATCAGGGACCACCTTATTCCAAGATAGACGATCTCACCTATCCCAAAGGATGAGGCTAGCTTGATCAGCTCCTTTTTGATGAGTTTAGGCTTCATAGCCTGGTATCGCTTCTTATTGTCCAGATAGAACAAACACCCAAAAAATCCAAAGAATACAGCATATCCCGCCACAATTGTTATTGTCGTATTGAGGTAATTCTCCTCTCCCGAGAGCATTTGGGCTACAAATGCTGAGATTAATGCCGATATTACGCAGCAGGCTATGAGGTTCCTATTTAGCCTCAAAAGCTGTGGATTTAGTTTCATCAGGGCATTTAGTGTCTCCTCAAATTAAATCTAAGCCAAATATAGTAGTAAAATAGGGATTTTTAGCCTCAGATGACAATCCCATTGATTATCAATGTAGCTAATCAATGGGACATGAAAAAAATAATGTCTAAAACAACAGTAAAACAAGAGAATTTTATGAAAAATTTACAATATTAGATCAAAAAATATCCAATTATCATAAAAATCTAGGTTGATACTGAGTGGTTACCTTATATCACAATAAACCTACAATATTACTATGGCACAAATGCCGGCACTAATTCCAAAAGAGGTGGAAATTCAGAGACTGAAAAAGATCTGGATGATCATCATCGCAATGGGATCTACTGCAGCATCAGTAGAGGTCGACAACTTTGTTGACGGTTCTCTACATCAGACTTCTATCAGAGACAGCGCATTTACTCCAGCACATTGGTGGCTATACTCTCACTTTGTAGCATTGCCACTAGGTTGGGCATCTGTTGCAATCTATGATAGAAAAGTTCCAATTCTCAGAGGACCAAACAATTCTATGAACACTGGATTGAAGATGACCATTCTTGGTTATTTGGCAACCATGTTTACTATTGGTATTAACGAGATGTGGCACTTTTGGTTCGTCGAGGAAATCTTTGCCGTACCAAACCACTGGATGTTCAATATGGGTGTAGTCGTAGCCTTTATGGGCGCTTTAGCATATGTAGTTAGAGTTTACGCACGACTGGTTGAGCTAGGTGCAGAAACACCAGGTGAAAACCCATACGTTGCAGAAATGTACAAGATGGCCTTAGAAGGCAAACTGTACAGCAGATCCATACCTTAGAAAAACGGAAAACAGAAAAGAAGGTTTTCCGCTTTCTTTTCTTTTTGTTTGTTAAAAAAATGAAAACAAGTGTTGAAGTTATCTTTTTAGGTGTATAATTAAAAATTAATTTATGTCTGTACAGATTGGTCAAAAAGCTCCAAGCCTCAAAGTCTCCGAATGGGTACAAGGAATGGATACAAATCTGGACAAACAAAATGACAACATAGTTGTTGTTGAAGTGTTCCAAGTAAACTGTCCTGGATGCTTTATGTATGGAATACCTGAATCGATAGAAATTTACAACAAGTACAAGTCAGATGGTGTTTCTGTTTTAGGTATGGCTACAGCTTTTGAGGATTTTGACAAAAACACTCTTGAAAATTTGCAACTTTTGTTAGAAACTGGTGAGGTTGTTGGAGAAACCAAGAAAATGCTACAGGCAGACAAAATTCCTTATAAAATTCCATACCCAGTTGCGATGGACTCCTTGATAAAACAGTCTGGTGAAGTCACCAAGGAAAAGATGGATTCCTTAATCAAAAACCAGATACCTAACTTTGATGAGCAGCCAGAAGATTATAAAAAACAAATCTATGATAGAGTAAAGGATTACTTTATGTCAAAAGAATTTTCAGCAGAAACGTTTGAGATGTATTCTCTACAGGGAACACCTTCAAGTATACTAGTTGATCGTAAGGGTATACTACGTGATATTTCCTTCGGACAGAATGGACTGTTAGAATCAAAAATTCAAACATTACTTAATGAGTAGGATATTGAATTTTTCCTTGATAATACTATAATAGAAACTACAGCAACTGCAAGTACAATAATTGCTATTGTTCCAAATTCAGGAATGACATAGCTTCCATAAACTTCTATTTTTTCTGTTTGTGCAGTATATGGAATTGTCAAAATTTTGTTCTCATATGTTGCAGAATCAATTTCTTCCCCATCAACAAGCACAAAAAAGCCTCCGTCACTAAATGGCCTTATCAAAAAATCAGATGTAGTAAATGATAATACGCCATCTTCCGTTGTTTCAAGGCTAATTACGAGAGAATCTTCTGTTGTTTTGGCAATGATGCTTGTCACCTGACCTGTTGTCATTTCTGCATATACCATATTAGATATATCAAGCTCTTCAGGCACTTCTACCGTTCCATCAGGCTCATGAAATCCCTTCACGGTGACGTCGCCCTGATAAAATCCGGGTACAGTAAAGTAAACGTGCCAGTTTCCCATTTCGTCAAGACTTTGAAGATTAGTAACCTTCTCTTTGTAAAGTGTAGTTCCGTCATTGCTGTAACTTGAACCGTCTAGATAAACTTCAAAGTTTTCATGCATCGAACTTTGAGGAAACTCAAAGCTAGCGTTCAGCTCTCCAAAAAAACTGTTTAGTGAAGTCATCTTAAGTTCTGTAGTATCAGAGCTAAATTTACCATCATGGAACAATGCACCAGACTCATATCTGAATGTGTATTGCTCACCATTTCTGTCAGCATTAAGCGGTAATACACTTTCATCTCCAAATGAAAAACAACTGTAACTGTTTATTTCATTGACAATTTTGGGATCAGGTATCATTTCAAATTCCAAAGTCTCACCTGGATGCATTA
>JAANXC010000083.1 GCA_018263495.1 Nitrososphaerota archaeon | reverse complement strand
ATACATGTCCAAAAATATGTTCTAGGCTTGGATTGCTAACTATAAGCGGGCTCCCGATTATATACGAGTCATCTGGGAAAAGAAATCCAGTTAGAGAAAAACAAAAAGATAGAATTGAGAAAATAGCACATGATTTTATAAAAAATTTTATTTGTTCTGATAACTTCACATGTAAAAACATTTTCTAGCTATTTTTATTCTTCACTATTGGTTGATAAAATCATAATACTAAATATTTACAATGTTAATGTGAATAAACTCTATCGTTTTTTCTTTCTTTTTTTATTATTAGATTTGGTTTTTCTTTCCAAACTCTTTCTATATTCCAAATTTTTTAATTTAGCTAATTCAACTTTCATCGCAGCGTTTTTTGTTTGGTTATCAAGAAACTTTTTACCACTATCAGTAAGGATAGTTCTGTCTTTATCGTCAACTGTTACATATCCAGCCTTGAGAAGATTTTGAACAAATATTTTTTTAAGTTCATCCAATTTTGGCGGTGTTTTTTTCGATTTGGTTTTTGTTTCTTTTACACCTTGCTGAAGTAACAGGGTTGTAAGATAATCAGTACCTTTTTCCAGATGTTGAATTTCTTCAGTTTCAACATTCTTCTCTTCATCGTGATGCTTTTTTCCACCTAATAGATGTGAAGATAATGCATCCGTATCCTGTTGTTTATCAGTTTCCGACAATATCGATCTTGAGGAAGGCTTGAATTTATGTTCTTTTTTCTATTAGAAGAAAAATACTCTTACGTAAAACGCTCCAAACGCGACCATTGTGGTTATAATCATTAATGGCAGACCTTTGATAAGAAATTCCCTAAAGAATATTCTATATCCAAATCTTTCAGCAACTGCTATTGCTACAAGACGTGCCACCGAAAAACGTTGGAAACAGGGAAACAAACTATTCTAAGGCTACGGTCATTTTATCCATAATAAATCACTTCTTTAGTGCATGAGCCACTTCTTCAATACAACATTCTTTTTTCTTTTCTATAATCCAGCCTCAACCAAATTGGTGTGATTATAGTTGTGACTGCTACCATGATAACAATTGTCGTGTATACATCTCCTGTTAGTACTCCTGATGATAATCCAACTCCTGCAACAATCAATCCTACCTCTCCTCTTGAAATCATTCCTATTCCTACTCTCATTCCTGCAGCTTTATCTTTCAAAAATAAGATTGATGGTAATCCACATCCAAATAATTTGGTTACAATTGCAATTGCGATTACAACAGCACTTAACATCAATATATCTAAGTTTACAGTTGTGAAATTTACTTGTGCACCAATTATCGCAAAAAATAAGGGCGCAAAAATCAATCCAATCCTACTAGCGAACTTCTCTACTTTCTGCAATACTGCTGTAGCTGAAAGAGCCATTCCTACCGCAAATGCTCCTACTATTGGAGATAATCCTAGTGATCCTGCAATTGCTGCTGCTCCAAAGAACGATGCCGTTGCTATTCCTTCTATACTTCCAGTTGATTTCCATAATCTTGTTGTCATCACTTTTGGAATTACGAAAATGGCTACAATTAATATTGCTGCAAAGAATCCTAATACCTTAAGAATTGTAAATGTAACATCTATTAAATCTACAGTATCTAATGCATCAGCACCTCCAAATGATGCAACGACAGATAATACTGCAATTGCCAAAATATCGTCTACAACTGCTGCTGCAATAATTAAACGAGCCTCAGGCGATTTAATCTTATTGAACTCTTTTAGCACTTGAATTGAAATTGCTATACTTGTTGCAGTAAGTGCAGTGGCAATCATCATTGCCTGTAATGCATCAAATCCGAAGTTTTGGAATACTATAAATCCTGCAATGAATGGAACTACTACTCCTAAAGCTCCTACTGTAAATGATGCCTTTCCGCCACGCAAAAATTCTTTTGGTGTCATCTCTAATCCTGCCATAAATAAAATTACAATTGCACCAATTTCTCCAAGTGTTTTAAGTTCTGGTCCGATTTGTAAAATTGATTCTCCTGTATTTGGATGAAGCAAAAATGCACCTAGTGCAAATGGTCCAATAATCATTCCTGCTATTAATTGCCCTAACACGACTGGCAGATGTATTCTACTGAATAATTCGCCCATCATTATTGCGGCAGCTAACAATATTCCTACTCCCATGATAACATCAATGAAGCCTGCTTCTGCTGTCATTATCAGATCTTTTTAGAATTACGTCATATAAGCCAAATCTGGTAAAACTTCTAAGACAAGATGTTATTGATTTCTATGCAATTTTTTTAGAATTGATGAAAACTCCTTTTTTACTAGTAATTTTGCCTATTTCGTAAGTTGCAAACTTGTGTTTTTTAAATATCGATCTAATCTTTGCAACATTGTTTTTTGGTGCAATTACGCAAAAACCTATTCCCATGTTGAATGTCTTGTACATTTCCTTGCTTTCGACTCCACAATCTTGAATCAATTGCATTAGTGGAGGAGTTTTTGGGAGGTTATTCAGGTCATATCCAATGTTTTTTAATCGTAAAAGCTTGGTGAATGATCCTCCAGTGATGTGAGCAAGTCCGTGGATTTTGCACTTTGCCAATGCCTCAAGCACTGGTTTTACGTAAATTTCGGTAGGCTTGAGCATAGCACTGCCTAGATGGCCTATTCCCTTTATTCTGGAGTTCAGTTTGTACTTGGATAATAGCACATTTCTTGCTAATGTGTAGCCATTAGAATGAAGCCCACTACTTTTGACCCCGATTATTACATCTCCAGATTTAATTGACTTCCCAAGCATCATATCCTTTTTTGAAAGAATTCCTACAACGGTGCCAGCCAAATCCATTGCAAAACTCTTTCCAGAAAACAGATCAGGCATTATGGCAGTTTCTCCACCAATAATTGGCACTTGTGCTTGTCTTGCACCTTTTGCAAGTCCCCTAACTACTTTTTTGAAAATACTCTGGTTGTTTTTGTTCGCAGCTATATAATCAACAAATGAAATTGGTGTTGCACCAATGCAAATTATGTCGTTTACATTCATGGCAATGCAATCTATACCTATTGTATCGTATTTTTTCAGCATATTTGCAATTATGATCTTTGTACCTACTCCGTCTGTATGTGTAGCCAAAAATTTATTCCCTGATATTTCAACTATTCCGGCATAATGACCAAAGCCATGTGCCACTTTAGCTAATTTTTGTATCTTGTGAGTTGATGATATAATTTGTCCAATTGCACGCTGGCTTTTTTTAATCTCAGTAATGTCTACCCCTGTTTTTTTGTATGTGGTTACCATATCACATGTACATGTTAGAGTCTACTTTTCTGTGCTCTGTATATTTATCTGAAAGTTCCCTAAAGTCGGCATCTATTCGTTTTTTCTCCTTTCTAAGTTCAGTTGTATCAATGTCCATATGATACGCTCTATTGACAGCCTTTACCAAGGTAGCAGCCGCAAGTGGATCCGGGCCCTTATCGTTTGCTTTTACTAATAGAGTGACTCCTTGAATCTTTCGTACTAGACACTCGTTTAGTATACCGCCAGCAACACCAGTGATAAATCCCTGAGGTATCATTTTGATATCATTATTTTCCATAACACGACACAGATCATCTTCCGCAGCACAAAACGCTTTATCGTCATGGATTGTACTAGCAACACCGTCTAGAATCACGATTTCATGCGAGCCCTTTTTTTCTGCCCAATCTAAAATTGTATTAACAATATCATGCAAGCCAAAAGGCAGTGTAATTTCACAAATTACTGCACAGACTGTTCCATCATCGTTTGAGTATAAACGGAATGGATGTCTTAGCCGTCCTTGCATGAAAACAGTTGATGGAGGCAGGTGCTTTGATCTAAGATATGCAATCTCTTTCATTTTCAGCTTGTCAATCATGCAACCCACAGCTAATGGGCCCACAAGACCGGCACCCACAAATCCCGCAAATACAACAGGGCTTTTCAAAACAGTTTTTTCGATTTCATATACTTCGTTATCTGAAGATAATCTATCTTTCACACTTTGTTAAATTTTGGTAGGCTAATTATTCTTTTACTGAATAATAACGCTAGTCACGATTTTTCATAAACAGAGCAAGCATAGTAGTACCATTTTCTGTTATTGTGTATAGTACGTTTGGTCCAACCGGTTTTTTTGTAATGAATTGATAATCAAGGCAGAGATGCAGATAGTTTAGGAAAGACTTTTTCATCCTAATCTTTGATTTGGCATACAAATCAGAGAATGTCATGGAGTTACTGCGCAGTTGGTATAGTAGTTTAAGCAATGATAGAGTGCTATAGTCACGTGTCCTAGCTTTTACTGCATCTAACACTTGCTCATCTCTCTGTATTATGAAGTCATTAAACTGGTCTGCCACCTCAATAGGGACATATGTCAATCTAGCTCTCATTACGGTATTGTACGGTAAATTACCTTATTAATCTTAACGTGAGTTTTTTTTGAGCTGTCCTACCCATATCTTGAGCTGGCTATTACTGCTAGATCTAGATTGGTTGTTTCAAGTGTAAAATTTCAGTAAGACGCTTGTTTTAAACAAACCAATTTCAAGATTTCACGTGGAAATCGCCATTAATGCATTGCTAACCATTGTGGGTCTTGTGATGCTATGCTTTGGTGCTAATTGGCTGGTAAGTGGCGGTGTATCTATTGCAAAAAAACTTAGGATTAGTCAGATGGTAATCGGTTTAACAATTGTAGCATATGGAACATCAACTCCTGAGCTAGCCGCAAGTGTGGCAGCTGCGGTAGGGGCACATACAGATCTAATCTTGGGTAACGTAGTTGGAAGCAACATCAGCAACATAGGAATGGTAATTGGAATATCAGCAATCGTCTCTCCTTTGATAATAAGCAAGGCAACTACAAGAAAAGAAGTCCCAATCATGATTGGCGTTATGCTGCTCTTGGTTGCAATATCTGTGGATGGAGAAATCTCACAGTACGATGGTGCCTTGTTGATTGCTGGCTTGATTGCATTTACAGTTTACACACTTTCAAGGGCTAAAAAAGAGCGAAAGCAGGAAGAGGAAGATCCGGCAGCTCAAAAATCATCTATTCCAAAGGCAGTTGGACTAGTTGCTATTGGCTCTGGGCTTCTGTATCTTGGAGGATATCTTACAATTGAAAATGTAGTATTAATTGCACAAGGCATTGGAATATCTGAAACTGTAATAGGAATAACCATAGTTGCCATAGGAACATCACTTCCAGAACTTGTCACGTCAATAACTGCAATAAAGAAAGGTCATACAGACATAGGAATTGGAACCATTGTTGGAAGCAATATTTACAATATTCTTATGATTATGGGCGTTGCTTCTGTGATAACTGGCATAGCTGTCGTGCCTGGCATGTTCACTGACTACTTGGTGATGATTGGCTTTGCTGTTGTCCTAATTGCATTCTTAAGATCCGGTATAATTCCAAGACCTGCTGGAATTGGACTGGCAATTGCGTATGCAGTGTATCTTGGTTACACTTTACTGCTGTAAATTTATCGAGGATTTTCGTATCTGAATTTTTTAATTTTAATCAGATCAAAGTAAGAACCAAACTTTGAATCATCTACATTGTCCAAATCTTCTTCTTTTGGTTCATTTTCAAACGTCCTGAGAATTTTGTAGGTGGTGTTTCTTTCCGCGGGAATCCTACCAACATCTCTGACAAGGCGTCTGATTTGCTTTGGCTTCAACAGTTGGCCATGCTGTGAGCCTGCAGCAGTTGAGATGCTTTCATTGATCAGTGTTCCTCCAAAGTCGTTTGCGCCACATTTCAGTAGTCGCTGTGACATTTTTTCACCCGTTTTTACCCATGACATCTGTATGTTGTCGATGCAGTTGTTCAACATGATTCTGGAAACCGCATGTGTCAGCATTATATCGTCTGAATCAGCGCCAGGTTGAATTCCCTTGTGCAAACCATGCTTGTACATGGGCGCTTCTGTATGTACGAAATTGAGCGGCACAAATTCGGTAAATCCTCCAGTCTCCTTCTGTATTTTGCGAATGATTCCAATGTGATTGGCACGGTCTACATAACTTTCCATGTGACCATACATCATGGTTGACGTTGACCTTATCCCAATCTTGTGAGCAGTTTTGATAACCTTAATCCAGTCCTTAACAGAAATCCTGCCCGGCGAAATTTTATCACGCATTTTTTGATCTAAAATTTCAGCTGATGTTCCTGGAATCGTATCCACACCCG
>JAANXC010000082.1 GCA_018263495.1 Nitrososphaerota archaeon | reverse complement strand
GTAAAGGTGCCATTTCTGGTCTGCTGGGTTTGAACCGTAAACAACTACGAACGCCTTGTTTAGATCACCAAAATCCTTGTTCACCTTGAAACCAATCTTTTCAAGTTCTGAAGACAGAATTCCGCCGATGGATTTTCTTACGGGATCATCACTTCTAATAAAAAATGTAATTTCAATTTGTTCACCATCGTAATACCAATACCCGTCAATTTTTTCAGCACCAGCTTCTTCAAGCTCGTGTGAAATTATTTCATCAGCTAATGCAGGATTGTATTTGAAATGGAATGACTCTAGTTCCTCTATGATGGAAAGGTAATCAGCGGCAAATATACCATAGTTTGAAATCATGGTATTGCCATAACCGCCAATAAGTTCGTTAACAATTAGATTCCTATCTATGAGATAATTCAGTGCGAATCTTAACTCAGTAATTGAAAATGGGTTGAAACTTTCAGAGACGGATGGGTTTACCAGCATGCTGTATGACCCTCCAGTAGATTCAAAAACCTGAATGCCCTCCCTTGCTTCGCTTGATTCTATCCTGTCTGATGACACACGAAAAAAGTAAATGTCCAGATTACCATTTCGAACTTCCTCAAGTGCTGTGTTTTCATCCAAATACTGGATGAACTTGACTTGGTCAACGAACGTTCCCTTTTCTGCAAACGAAGCATGTAGCATAAGTGGTGATAGGAGGACTATTACCGCTAGGAAAACTAGACAAAATTTCATGTCAGACATGACATGTTATCATAATTTAAGGTTCATTAAGCATTAACAAAAAATCTATGCGGTGATTTTTTTATGGAAAACAAACTGAAAACTGCGCTTTTGGCTATAAAAACTGGAATGCCTATTGAGGAGGCTTCACGTTCTGTTGATTGGAAAGACTTTGAGGGTCTGGTAGCTGAGATACTGGAATCAAAAAACTTTGAAGTTGTACGTAACTTTAGGATGAAGAAGCCTACAATGGAAATAGATGTGGTTGGAATACATCTTGGTACAGCGGTACTTATTGATTGCAAACATTGGAAGAGGATGACCAATTCTGCGCTTGAGAAAATTGTTCTAAGTCAAATAGATCGTGTAAAACATTATGTAGCAAGTATGGATGAAGTTGTAGCAGCTCCAGTCATTGTCACGTTATACCAAGAGGAAACTAGGTTTGTCAACAGAGTACCTATCGTTCCAATAATGCAGTTTTCTTCGTTTATTGACGAGTTTTATGGAAACTTGGAAAAGATTAGAACCATAGAAAAATAGACAATAAGAAAATTCCTGTGCATAATACCATAAATCCCTGTGTCATCTTCAATGAGTTATCGAGTGCTCTGGAAAGATGCTCAAAAATTCCTGTGCCCATAACCCTAACTTTTGCGCTATTTTCTAATATTTCAAACTTACCTGAAGCAGTATTTTTTTCCGCTTGCTTTGCAATAGATAGACACCAGTTTGCTAATCTTTCTGGTTTGGTAACACTGCCAAGCTCATGATAACCATTTCTGTTTCTTACTCCCATTGTTGTGGAGTGTGTATCAGAAGTGAACATTTCAACTAGTTCGCAACCGTTGTTTTTTAGATGTGTTATAATTTTTTCACGCACACCGTTTTCCATGTTGTTAGCATCTGCCCAACACAAAAAGTATTTCTTTTGATCAAAAGTAAGACAAAGCATACCAATGCCGCCACCAGCAAGATCATTAGATTGAATATTCAGAGATTGTGAATTTGCATAACCGTATTGCAATGGATGGTTCGTTTTTGTGATGAGAATGTCAAGTACATTTTTTGCAGCAGTAAGTAAATCTTGAGAGTCCTCCTGCGATATCTCCCCTCCCATAGCATTATGCGTATCAACGATCAACGCATGCTGGAAATTTCTGTTTTTTGCTATTTGTTCAATCTCTGTCTTTATGATAATAGGAACATCTTCCATACCATGTGGAGATAATGATAGAAACAATAATGCTGTATCATCGAGGCGTATTCCAACAACATGCGCCTTGTTTATCTGCACAGTAACAGGTTCCGTACATGTCACGCCTTTTGTTGATACATGACTTTTTGATAATTCTTGTAGATAATCTTGCACATCTTGTTGTGAGGGCAAGTTAAGGGAATGGTCAGAAATACTATGTAATACCATCGCAGACGAGTTCATAGTTTTGTAGATTTTATGTGGTATGTCACTGCCGCCAACTGGATGGAAAGGACCTGGGTGTAGATCAGGAAGTATCATTCTAAAATCATTTTTGTCATCATTTGTGGAGAAACGAATTTGGGATGTTGAAATGTTTGATGGTTTCGATGTTTCAATTATTATCGATTCCATATCACTCGGATCATTTTGAGAAACTGACTGCAAATATGCTTGCAATAACTTGTGTGTGCTTTTTATCACAGGTAATCCAGATCTGTTTGTAAAATATGACCAAACAACTGCTACAGCTAAAAATGCAATTCCAAACGCCAGTGATTGTACATCGTAAAGAACAGACCACATCTCAATAGGAATTAGAACAAGAAACATTGCTAATGGTTGGATAAAGCACAATACACATGCTTTTTTCATGCTTACTCCAAGTGTGGTTGTCATAATGCCAATCCTAAAGCTAGAAAATATGAACATGCCAATAGCAACATAAAACAATGTTGATTCCTTTGATAGTATAGCAGATCCGATAATTCCTCCTACTATAGTGATCAACCACAGTGTATTTCCAAAAAATGACATGTGTAATGATTTTGAATATTCCTTATGTTTAGTAAAACGTGAATCTAAGTACTGTATAGCAAGTAATACACCTACAACAGCTGGCAGATGATAGAGTATTTCATAATTTTGAATGTAGTTGTTAAAACAAAGAAAAGAAATTATGGATGCAACAGCGATAGAACCACATAAAGAAACGTAGAACGATGCTGGATTAATTAGAGTGAGTGTGTACCGTCTGTGAATGTTTTGAATGTCATTTGAATCAGACATGATATTTACGGAGCTAGAAGTAGTTCTATAGCCCATGAGACTGCAACAATGCTTATTGGCATAGAAATGATGATTTTTGGATCAATCTTTACTCCTTTGGTTTCGTCCTCAAAGAACCTTAGTAGACCTGCACTAGATGCCGGTAATGGTGCATTTTTCTTTTTATCAGCCATACTTAGTATTGAAAGCAGAAGTGTGAAGATAAAAACTTTTTTAATTCGACTTTAATTTTGCTATAACGTCTATTAACGAATCAATGGATTTTATCAATTCCTGTTGTTTTGCTGGTTCATTTTCCACTTCGAGTTGACTAGACAATTTTTCAAGTTTCTGCTCTAGTGTTTTTAGGGTAGAAACAGATTTTTTTTCCTTAGTCTGTGTTTTTGTTGGTTTTTGTTTTGGCTCTTTTCCACAATTTACACACAATGCATAACCATCTTTCATAACTCTTACACCTTTACAATATGGGCATGGCTCACTTAGTAAAGTACCACCGTTAAGTATCATCTTAATTGCTTTTTGCGTCAAATCATTTGGCAATGATATAACGTAAAATTAGTTTGTAAAAAATACTAGGATCTTGTAATTTACTTTATTTTATATCGATAAGGCTTAATAATGTGATAAAGCATCAGACTTCGAAGTAATGGCGGTTATTTGTAATACATGTGGACTTCCTGATGATTTGTGCGCCTGTGGTGATCTTGACAAAGATAGTACTCATATTATAATACGTCTTGAGACTCGACGTTTTAGGAAAAAAGGAACCATGATTGAAGGACTTGATCCTAAGATTAACAACCTAGAAAATGTTGGAAGAGAATTAAAAAAGAAATATGCGTGTGGTGGAACTGCAAAAGATGGCTATGTGTTTTTACAGGGTGACCATAGAGATACAATTAAGGATACGTTGGTAAAGCTTGGTTTTGCTGAAGAAACAATAGAATTACACTGAAAAAAAGTGTCAGCCAAAAACAAAATTTTGCAAGGACTAGCAATACCGCATACTGCATTAATATCAGTAATTTTTTGTTTGATGGTTTTGTCATTTCCCACTGGGGCATATCTGATTTTCAATTCAGAAATTGGAGATAATATAACGCACGAGTATCCTATGGATAGCTTAAGCCTTTTTCTTGCGGGAATAGGTTTTGAAGTTCCAATAAAATTTGAGTTAGGAGATGGGTTTGTTGTAATATGGTGTACTTTTCTGATTCTTTTCACAGTTGCAATGTTTGGTCCAAAGAAAAATTTTGCCGCCGTATTGCAATCAATGATTTCTGAAGGAAATTATAAAATCCAAGACAACTATATTGTCGATGTCATTAAATGGTTTTCCATTCTAGTGATTGTGTCTGGCGGCATAATTGCTGTACAGGAATTTGTTGGTATCTCGATTGAGCAGCCAGAAGCACCAAACCAACTAATTCAGTTTTTTGACATATCGCTTGCGCCAATAATAGAAGAACTGGGTTTTAGAGTTGTGCTGATTGGACTTCCACTTTTTATGTTATATTCGCATAAATTATCCTTTAAATTTTTTGTAAAATCATTATGGTGGCCATGGAAAAATCTTCGTAATGTAAATATGAAAAAGGCGTTGTCGGTGATTGTTATAGTAGGAATACTTTTCGGTGCGGCGCATATTTTTTCAGATGAAGCGTGGAGTACTGGTAAATTGGCACAAGCTATTGCTAGTGGAATTATAATTGGATGGGTATATTTCAGATACGGGTTTGTTTCTGCTATTCTAATTCACTGGGCAACTAACTATTTCATTTTTTCTTATGGCTACATTGTAGCTGATATTAATCAAATTTCTATAGGTGATGCATTTTCACATTCTTTGCTAAACACACTCGAATTGATGCTAGTTGTAACTGGAATAATTTCAGTTGCGGTTCTGGTGTTAAATTATGTGTATTCTAGAAAGCAGACACTAGAAGCATGACTCTATTTTTTTACAAAAATCCAGTTTGTCATTTTGTTTTAGCATAAATGCAAGATCATGTTCATCATCAATATCAAGCATCATTCTACGAATTAGGGCAATCGATATGTTCTCAGTTTTTGTTCTTGCGGCGTCCATCTGAAA
>JAANXC010000081.1 GCA_018263495.1 Nitrososphaerota archaeon | reverse complement strand
GATTTCTTCTTAGTAGGTTTCTTAGCTGATTTCTTCTTAGTAGGTTTCTTAGCTGATTTCTTCTTAGTAGGTTTCTTAGCTGATTTCTTCTTAGTAGGTTTCTTAGCTGATTTCTTCTTAGTTGGCGATTTAGTTTTCATAACCTTCTTTTTAGCTGCTTTCGGCGCAACTTCTGTCTCCACAGCAGCTGGTTCAGGTGTAACTTCGGTCTCCACAGCAGCTGGTTCAGGTGTTACCTCGGTCTCCACAGCAGCTGGTTCCGGTGTAACTTCGGTCTCCACAGCAGCTGGTTCCGGTGTTACCTCTGTCTCCACAGCAGCTGGTTCTGGTTCCTGCTCAACTTGTTCAGAGAAGAACGCAGAACTGAGTTCAGATAATGGCTTTGTTTCAACAGCTGGTTTTGGTTTTGCTTCAGCCAATACAGGTTGTTCTTCTTGTTGGGATTCAACAAGACCAGGTAATTCGCCTAAATTATCTGTCATAACTTTATTGTCATCAATTCTAATGTAATGATCCTCATATGCTCTAAAGTATCTAACATTTTTCCCCATCCTAATCTTGCCAAGGTCACCATAAACTGTCATGTATTTGACACCATGTCCTAAATTATTAGCAAGGGCATCACGGTCTACAATTTCTCCACCGCTTATTTTATTTCCAATATCACGATGTTGTTTTACTTTAGTGATGATGTGATTTTGATCATATAATACTTGAGAAATTAGATAATCAGCCCACTTTGCCATTTCAAAAAATATTGTAATTATCCCCTAAATAAGCAATGAGTTTTGCAATATTTAGAATTAGTGTTAATCCTTAAAGGGTTCAAAAAGTTTATTTTTTTATTGAAAATAAAATTCGACACGATTGAATATTTGAATAAATTAAAAAAAAATAACTCGTATTTTCATACTTTCATCAATAAGAAATCCTTGGCAGTTGGTGTCATATTTTTAAAACCTGGTGAAAACGACACACAAGAACCGCATGATTCTGATGAAATTTACTACATTCTAGACGGAAATGGATTTTTACAAATTAATGACAAGTCTCATCGTATCAAAAAGGAAGAGATCTATTTTGTAGCAAAAGATGTTCCCCACCGCTTTTATGGTAACACAAAAAATCTTTCTGTTCTATATTTTTTTGGTGGTTCTGATTCCTAGGAAAGAATTTTTACCTTTCTTCCAACCACACTGATTTTCTTTTCTGCTATGAGTCTTACAGCTTCAGGGTAAGCTTTGTGTTCTTTTGCTAATATTCTCTTTGACAAGGTTTCCTCAGTATCGTCATTTTTGATTTTTACCATTTCCTGAACAAGAATCGGTCCAGTATCTACACCCTCATCCACAAAATGAACAGTGCAACCTGAATGACTTACACCTGATTCAATCGCTTGTCTTTGTGCATCTAGTCCTGGAAATGCAGGCAAAATGGAAGGATGAATATTTAGTATTCGATTTTTAAATTTTTTAATAAATTCTGGGCTTAGTATTCTCATGAACCCCGCAAGACAAATCAGAGAATTTTTTGGCGTAATATCGTATTTACTCAGTACATGTATTATTTTTTGGTCGTATTCCCATCTTGTTCCTTGAAATCCCTTACTTTCGACAATTTCAGTTTGTACTCCAAGTTTCCTTGCAATCTTTAATCCGTTTGCCGACTGTTTGTTCGAAATAACTATTGCAGGTTTAATTGGAATATTTTGTTTTTGTACCGCATTAAGTATAGACTTCATGTTGCTCCCTCTCCCGGAGATTAAAATTGCGAGTTTAAGCAACACATTGTTTAATTCTGTTCATAAAATAAAGCTATAGATTACCATGGGGTATCATCGATTAACTTTAGTTCATTATCTACTATCCTGAATCCCATAATATTCAACGTTTCTTTTGCAGTAGGGGAATTTCTTTCTAAGATCAGTTTCGCAAGTTCAACACGTGATTTCATGTCCATGTTCTGGCCAATTTTGTATTTTCCTGTTAATGATTCTGGGACAATTTTGATAACCTCAACTCCCTTTAGAACATCCATGTCAGGTTTGATTGGTTCATATCCACCCTCAGGTTGGTATTTTTTCATCAGACCATTTAGCGCAATAGTTTTTTCTTTCTTATCTGAAACAATACTACCATTTCCTTTTATTACGACGCTTATGTACAATGTATCGGCAAGAGATGCATCAGTAGGATCTGAAAAATACGATGGTAGAAATTCTAGACTTTTATCTACTTCAAATCCTACTTTTTGATTACGCTTAATGTTATCAAGTTTTTCACCTCTTATGTGAGAATGCATGTAAATTATATCATTAATGAATACAAAATTCATTGGAATAATTTGTGGGAATCCATTCTCATCAATACTTGCCACCCTACCAGTTTGCTGAGAGCTTAGAAATTCAATAATTTTTTCTTTTGATTTTATTTGTAACTTTCGATGGTCTCGTCGTATCAAAAAGTCCTCCATGTTATTTTTAATCCAAGTAACTGAATTATGTTTTACTTATTCTGTTCCTTAAAATAAGGAATCACATGAGTGGCAAATTTATCAATAGAACCAAAGTAGTTTTTACCCCAGAACCTGATTACAAAATGATTTACACCTGCCTTAAGAAACCTCTCAAATATTGGAATTATATCATCAGGTGTACCAACACCGGTTGATGATCTTGCAATAGCATCTGGAATTTTTGTCGCAGCCTCACGCATTTTTACAATCCAATCTTGGTTAGACATAGAATATTCCGTAAAGTATTTCCTAAAATCAAATCCTTCAATTTCTTTAAGTCCATGCACTCTAAGTATTTCAGGCTTAAACAGACTAACTTTTACAGCCTCCTTCATCTTAGCCCAAGATTCTTCGGCGTCGTCAGAAAAGTAAACATCAATATCTAATGCCATTTGAAAATTATCTTTTTCTTCCTGGGTCCTGTTGTTTTCATTCATTGATGTTTCTATTTGCTTTTTATGATCCTCAAATAATTCTGGTGTATATCCAATTGGTAACCAACCATCACCATATTTTCCCGTTAGTTGCAATGTTCTCTTTCCACCGGACGCCATGTATGTTGGTGGATGCGGTTTTCTTATCGGTGGAGCTTGAAGGCACGCAGATTCTAATTTGTAATACTTACCTTCATAATCTACAGTGTTATCTGGAGTTGAACCATACAATTTTTTGATTACTTGGATTTGTTCTTCCCATTTAGAAACAGGTTTCTCAAATGGTATGCAAAATTCTTTTAGGTTTTGAGCTTCACCCGCACCAATTCCTAAAATTGCTCTCCCTTTTGAAACTCTGTCCAATGTGATTGCTGCTAATGCAATATTTGATGGGTGTCTTCTAATTGCATCAGTAACGCAAGTTCCTAATTCAACATGATTTGTAACAGCTGCAATTGATGATAACATGACCCATGGGTCAAGTACAATTGCATTTTTCCATTGTGGAACATTTGTGTGGTCCATGTAGAAAATAGAGTCATAGCCAGTACGGTCAGCTAACATACATGCAGTTAGAATTTGATCTTCAGAATAACCTGCTCTAGCAACATTTAGCCCATTTTGAATTCCAAATTTTATCATTTGATATTACACCTAGTAGAAACTCTTGAATTTCAATCTTAATAAGTTTCACAAAGATAAGTCACACCTAATTTTATGCGAAAATTAAATATGATATTCAAAGATTGCCATCATTAATGTCATTAAGACATTTGATGACATCTTCTTTCGAAATTGGAATTGGGTTTGGATCAAGATGACCCTTGTCAGTCATTACAATGTCAGCTGCTTCATCGACAGGAGCCTTTAACTTCATTTTATCAAAACCAATTTTTTCAATAACTTCTTTGAATTTTTCATAGAAAATTGATTTGTTGTGTTTGTGTGCTATGGTAGTGCATGAAGATAAAGAGTACCCATGAGCAATACCCTCATTAGAAAATACATATGATAATGCATGTCCTAGCGTTGTAGAACAATTTCCAAAACCCATACCCGAAAGCATGGAACCATATGGATAATTTTCAGGCTTGTCATTCATAATTGCATCATATAATACGTCAAACGCTTGTTTACATAATGTTCTTGTAAGTTCATTTCCCATTTTACTGTCATATCCTTCTGTTGCTTGTGCACAAGCATCACATACAGAGTTTTTGAGTATTTGTTCCGGTGTGCCATCCATAAAATATGAATCAATGATAGCACGATCTGCAAGGAATCTTTTTTCAGGACCAAGAAGTTTTTTCTTACCATCAAATTTTAAAACACAATAAGTTGTCATCTCAGCTCCGGTACCAAAAGTTGTAGGGATTAAAATTTTTTCTAGACCAAATTCTTCTGATGCATATTTTACAACATCCATAGAACTTCCGCCACCAAGACCAATTAGCACTGATGGGTTTTTTCCTTTGTATTCAGATACAACAACATTTACATCTTCAATGGATGGTTCTGGTTTAACTTTATCATACAACATATAGTCTTGTATGCCCATTTTGTCTAACCACCTGCCAGATATTTCAGGTGGAGCAGTTGTTACAACTAATGCATTTTTTGGATACTCCGCTTCAGAAAGTGCATTTTCACCAAATTGAATTATTTTTGGTATTCTTACTGTATGCATGATTTATTGAGATTTTGATTATTATTATACCTTCCAATCATTGAAGACTTGGTTTATTTATTTAAAATAAAATTATAAAATGATGATTAGGAATTTTAATTCATTAGCAAATACAAAAGTGAAGAAAAAAGCATTACAGATATTAGAAGCGGGGTTAACCGCCGCAGAGCCAAAAAATTTCCTAAAATCATTTGTGGGTAAAAATCACATTCGACTGGAAAAAAATCGTATATTTTTATCGAACTATGGGAAAATTTTTGTGGTTGCATATGGAAAGGCCTCAGATTCTATGGCAGAATATGTATCAAAGAAAATTAGTATTTCACAGGGAATAATTGTAGCTCCAAAACACACTAAATCTTCAATAGTTAGTAAAAAATTCAAGATTTTTTATTCTGGACATCCATTACCTGATAAAGAAAGTGTAAGAGCAGGAAAAGCGGTGCGAGAATTAGTTAACAATTGTTCTAAGAGGGATTTTGTGCTATTTTTGGTGTCCGGCGGAGGTTCCTCTTTGTTGGCTCTTCCAGATAACATAACTTTGAGTGAAAAAAAATCCGTGACCAAATTATTATTGCAATGTGGTGCAACAATTGATGAATTTAACTGTGTTAGAAAACATCTGTCAATGATCAAGGGTGGCAAGCTTGTTCAAAACATGAATTGTGATGGATGTGCATTGGTAATGTCAGATGTTGTCAGTAACGATTTATCGGTCATTTCATCAGGATGTACGTATAATGATAATACAACATTTTCTGACGCAATAAAGATAATAACTAAATATTCCCTGGGAAAAAAACTTCCAAAAAAAGTAATTAGACACCTAAAACGTGGTCTGAATACAAAGACAATGAAACCGAACAGATTAACGATCAAGAATAAAATCATAGCAACTAATCATGACTGTTTGGACGTTATGGTTTTAAAATCCAGGCGACTTGGGTTTACTACCAAGGTTTATTCACCAATCAAGCATGATGTCAGTGTATCAGCAAAAAAAATTGTACGAATGATATCAGAGAAGAAGAATTCATGTATAATATTTGGTGGTGAACCGACAGTACAAGTAAAGGGAAATGGGAAAGGAGGTCGCAACCAAGAACTTGTTCTACAGATCTTAAAATTAATTCATGGTTCTGATCATCGTGTGTTAGTTTCTTCAATTTCAACGGATGGTATTGATGGAAACACAACATGTGCTGGAGCTTTAAGTGATAATAATTCATCTAACCTACAAAAAATTTCTTCCTACTTGGAGAACAATGATTCCTATTCATTTTTTAAAAAGTATGGTGGGTTGATAAAGACAGGATCAACTCATACTAATTTAATGGATATAGGATTGATCATAAAATATTAGCTTATGTCCAAGCTTTTTTGTCTTTTTTCCAAACAAGCTTGTCATCAATGTATGTATGATCTTTTTCTTCAAAGACTGTATGCCATTTTCCATTATGTGGAAAAATTCTATTTAATTCCTTAACTTTACCGCTTGTCGGTGCTCGATTCATCAATGCACCCCATTTCATAGACGGAATTTTTGGCATAACGTCATTGATATCAGTCATAATACATTTTGGAAAATCCTTATTTAAAAATCCTTATTTGTTTCAAGATTGAGTTTTATCTTAATTACATTTAGCTGATTCACAATCAATTTTCTTCGTTTTATTAAATCATTAAACAAAACCACTAGAGTCTCTAGAAGCAGACGTTTTATTCTTACTAGAAAGATGTTCCGTAGATATATTTTTTGTTGGCTCTATCAAATGGTATTCCAATTTTAGATTTCTATGATCCACTAATTGATTAATAAAGTGAATTTTGTCATCGATTATTTGGTTTAGTGTTTTATTCTGCTGTATTAAAATTTCATACATTTCTTTTGAATCACACATCACATGTATCTTGTCAAAATCTTTTATGATGAAAACACCAAGACCCCAATAAATTCCCACATGAAGTGCAACAAATCTTGATTCCCCTTTGTTTTTAATATCTAATTTTCCACCTGAAAGATACGCTGCAGGATGTTCTCTAATTTGGTTTATTATTTCCTTTCCAGTTTTTATTGACCATGAGTACTCTTTCAAATTACCGTCAAAAAATAGTTCATGCTCCATATGTCAATCAAAAGGGCGTTTTTTGTCTATATATTTCTCGTTTGTCGCTTAATGATCAACATTTAAACTAGTGTATAATGTCAGAGTCTCAAACCTTTTTCACAAAAATGGTGGACGAACTAGTAGAATTTTCGGAACATGATCCTGAATTATCAGATGGCTTAAAGTGGCTTGATGGTGAAGCACAAAAAAAGGGATTGTCATTTTATGATATGGTTTATCAAGTATTGTACAAACATGATGTTAATTCTAAAGCAAAAGAATGGCTTGACTCTAGAAATTAACTTACGCTTTATTTTTTAGTTCTTTTTTCTATTGGAATATATTTGGAACCTTGTGGTCCAGCATATTTTCCAACATAGTTAGCCTTTGGTCTGTATAACATAGCTTTTGGTGCTGCTTCTGCAAATTTTTCTTCAATAATATGTGCAGCCCAACCGGCAGCTCTCGATATAGCGAATATCGGTGTATTAAGATCCATCGGAATACCTAGCATGTAATAAACTGATGCACTATAAAGATCCACGTTAGGAAAAATTTCTACGCCTTTATCTTTTTTCATCAACTCAGCAGTTACACGCTCAACCTTACTTGTTATATCATACCATGGCTTACCAGTTTTTTCTGATAGTCTTTTGGATAGCTCCTTCAGTACTTGAGATCTAGGATCAACAGTTTTGTATACTGCATGTCCCATTCCCATAATCCTTTCATTATTTGTAAATTTTTCTTTAATGTAAGATTCAACGTTTTCTTCAGTTTTTATATCTAGAAGCATTCTCATCACTTCATAATTTGCTCCTCCATGTAATTCACCACTTAATGCACCAACTGCTGCGCTAGCAGCAGAATACATGTGTGCACGTGTGGATGCAACTTCCCTTGCTGCAAACGTTGAAGCATTCAGAGTATGATCTGCATGTAAAATCAAACAAATATCAAAGATTCTTTCTAGTTCAGGATCCGGTTTCTCATCATTCAGCATGAACAAAAAATTGGCAGCGTGGCTTAAATCAGAATCAGGGTCTATGATTTTTTTACCGTTACGGATTCTATGCCAACTAGATACAATTGTAGGAACTTTAGCTATCAGATTTATAGCTCTACTATAACTTGCCTCCTTGGTTGAAAATTCTTCATCATAGTAACCTCCAAACGCAGCAACAAATGCTTGCAGAACATCCATAGGGTCGGCATCCTTTCTCCAATTACCCATGTTAATTTGCATTTGTTTAGGAATAACTCTCGCATCAACTAATTCAGTTTTGAAATCATTGTATTCATTCTTAGTTGGTAATTCATCATGCAGTAGAAGAAAACATGTTTCCTCAAAATTGGAATTCTTTGTAAGATCTAAAATATCATATCCACGATAAATCAGCTTTCCTTTTTGCCCATCAATGTATGAGATTTTTGTGTCTGCAACCTCAATATTTCTTAAACCTATGTTTTTTGTATCCATATCACCTTTGAGAAAATAGCACTTTTAAATTTTCGACTTGAATTACGTTTTGAAAATTCAGTATTTTGTCTAATCCAACAACTTTTGTAATTATAAGATTATTTTTAACCAAATTACTATGTCTCAAGAAGAGCGTAAATTATTACAATTAATGGATGAGCGTATTCTAAATGCATCTCCAGAAGAATTAGCCAAATTACAACAAACCGACATTAGTACACAGCTTGATGGAGTTTGGTTTTATGATATATGTAATGTTCCAGCTCAAATCTCACAAAAGCAAGATATTACAACCAACAAACTCTTTTCAAAATAACACTTGTAATTCTAAATTTAAATGTGGGTCTAGCGGTTCGATCATATGTCAACTAAATCTAAAAAATCAAGCGTGCGAAAAACCTCATCAAAAACTCTAAAATCAAAAAGAACTAAAACTCTTTGTATTTCACATATGGAAGATGCAGATGGTATTTCTTCTGCTGCATTAATTAAACAAGCTTTTGGTGGTGATACAATACTTGTGGATTATCCTGGAATGACAGATGTATTGGAGACTTTACGAAACGATGAAAAATTAAAAACATTATTCATATGTGATCTTGGATTAAACAAACAAAATACTGATTACTTTGTTGAACTGCTTACGGAATTAAGAAAAAAGAAAATTTCTATAACCTATGTAGATCATCATCATTTAGATTCAAAAATTATTGCTAAACTTAAAAAAGTTAAAGTGAAACTAATTCACGATACATCTGAATGTACATCAGTCCTTGTTTATAATGCATTTAAGAAAAAATTACCAGATCATTCTGCATTTATTGCAGCATGTGGTGCAATCACTGATTATATGGAAGATAGACCAATAGCTTCAAAACTTTTGCAAATCTATGATAGACAATTTGCCTTGATAAGCGCTACTGTCTTAACGTACAATATAGTAGGACATCAACGTAAACAAGACGTTGATTATCTTCATTATTTAGTTGATGAATTATCAGAATCAAAATTTCCACATGATATTCCAAACACATATGAATTTGCACAAATTCAAGTTGGAAAACTTGCTGAAATTATATCAAAAGTAAAAGCATCAATGAAAATTTCAAAAAACCTAGGTCATATGGAAGTTCTTGATTCAGGTGCAAGTGGCGCTGCTAACTTTGTCCTTGGGTTTTCAGGAAAAGATGTTGCCATCACCTACAAAGAACGTGTTGATAAGGGAATATACGCAGTGTCAGTACGCGGTTCACCAACATGTAAAACTCATCTAGGAAAATTAGTATCTGCCGTTTCTTCTGAATTAGGTGGTTCTGGGGGTGGGCATGACAAAGCATGTGGAGCTGTTATCCCAAAAGATAAAATCAAAAAATTTGTGCGCGAAATGAATTCGCGTCTTGGTAGTAGTTAGCAAACAAACGGTTTATCATACACCTTCCAGAATCATTTAGTTCGTGATTTTTCCTTCAGTTTTATTGAATTTCAGGCAAAAACAGAGAATAGTGTAAATAATTTCACCAGATTTCACACAGATATTTACAATCGAGAGTACCTTACTAAATCTAAACTAGATATCTGGTAATTTAGATGAATATGGCTCCACAAGAACTAGAAAAGTCTGCCAGCCAATATGCTACTGGTGCAATAAAATATGATGCGCAAGGGGCACGTGGGATGGCAATAACTAATTATCAAAAGGCGACAGAAACATTGCTCAAATTAATGCGCCTTTATCCGGATAGTCAACTAAACAAAATCTATACAGAACGTATGAAATCATACCAAGACAGAATAAAGTCACTACAGAGCACATCATTAACTGACGTTGAACCAGTAGTTGATTCTGCAGCATCACCAGAGGAGCAGAGAGCAACTCTTGCAAATAATACTAAAAATAGTTTCGAAGACATGCTAATGAAAGAAAAACCAGATGTTAGATGGGATGATGTAGTTGGTGTAGATGATGCTAAAAATGCATTACGTGAATCAATAGTTTATCCATCTAAAAGATCAGATTTATTTCCACTAGGTTGGCCAAGAGGAATTTTATTATATGGTCCACCTGGTTGTGGTAAAACAATTCTTGCTGCTGCAACTGCCAATGAACTTGATGGTTATTTCATCAATGTAGACGGTTCATCCATGATGAGCAAATGGCTTGGTGAGGCAGAAAAAAATGTCTCAAAATTATTTAAAATGGCTCGTAACTATGCCGAGAGAGAAGGTAAACCTGTAATTTTATTCATTGATGAACTTGACTCACTTTTAGGTGAACGTACAAATGAGATTGGTGGTGAGGTAAGAAGCAGAAATCAATTTCTGACAGAAATAGATGGAATTAACGGTAAGGGAAAGGATATGCAGTTATACGTAATTGGCGCAACCAATAAACCCTGGAGTCTTGATCATCCATTTTTGCGTAGGTTCCAAAAAAGGATATACGTTTCATTACCAACACTTGAAGCCAGAGAAAAACTTTTCCAACTTTACACAAACAAACTACAACTAGATGGTAGGGTACGTTCTCATACCTTGGCATCAATTTTTGATGGATATAGCGCAAGTGATATCAAGGATATTTGTCAAGCTGTTCAGCTTAAAGTTGTGAATGAGATGTTTAGCACAACTACATACAAAGAACCAGTAGAGGGTGAAAATCCATCCAAACCGCGTGATATAACAATGAAGGATTTTAGAGAGACTATAGTAAGAAGAAAACCTAGCGTTTCCATGGATATGATAAGGGCATATTACAAATGGAGCGAACAATTCAAAGCATTATAATCATAACATTCACCAAAATTTCATAACGATCATTTTTACAAAAACTTAAATTCCTTTTGTGGATCACTTTTCGAGGGTTACAATAGCCATAAAAGAATCCAAACACGCAAACAAGTTTGGAAAACTGATCTTAAGTGATGGCTCTGTTTTTGATGGAATGGGATTTGGTTACTCTGGATTAACTTTTGGCGAAATCGTATTTAATACAGGAATGGTTGGGTATACTGAAACACTCACAGATCCCTCCTATTCTGGTCAAATTGTCACACTAACTTACCCATTGGTAGGAAATTATGGAGTTCCTGATCCTACGCTCGAAATGAATGGATTACCCAAGTTTTTTGAATCAGATAAAATTCAGGCTCGTGGCTTAGTGGTTCATGAACTATCTCTAACTGCAAGTCATTGGAATCTTACTATGACACTTGATGAGTGGCTATACAAGGAAAAAATTCAAGGAATTTCAGGCATTGACACTCGAGAATTAACTAAAAAACTAAGGGAATCAGGAGTTATGATGAGCGCCCTAGCTGTTTCTGATAGTGAAATAGATGAAAATGATCTTAAAAATAAGTTAAAATCTGCACCGAATTACAATAATGAAAAATTCATGGATTCAGTATCAACTAAAAAAATAGAGAAATTTGGTAATGAATCAGAAAACATTATTCTCATTGACACTGGCACAAAGAATGCCATAATACGAAATATTCATGATATCGGATATAATACTGTGAAAGTTCCGTGGGATACAAGCATTGAAGAAATTCTAAAACATAAACCAAAAGGTGTTGTGATAAGTAATGGTCCAGGTGACCCTGAGAATTGCCAAGAGACTATTTCTACCGCTAAATCATTAATCCAAAAAAATATTCCAACATTAGGAATTTGTCTTGGCGCACAAATTTTGGCAGCAGCAGGTGGTGCTCAAACATACAAACTAAAGTATGGACATAGAGGACAAAACAAACCCTGTGTAAATCTAGATAATAATCAAGTTTATGTTACTAGCCAAAACCACGGTTATTGTATAAACCCGGATTCGTTGAATAATACTGAATTTGATTTATGGTTTTCTAATGTTGACGATAAAACTGTAGAAGGTGTTAAACATAAAAATAAAAAATGCATTGCAGTTCAATTTCATCCGGAGGCATCACCAGGACCTTATGATTGTAAATTCGTTTTTGATGAGCTGAAGAATATCATGGAGGAGGGAAAAGCTGGTAAAACATGAGAGGTTAGAAAAAATTCTTGTTCTAGGTAGTGGGGCTATTAAAATCGGAGAAGCGGGCGAAAGTCGATAAATCGACCGTCAATTCGACTACTCCGGAAGCCAATGCCTCAAAGCAATCCACGAGGATGGACTCAAGAGTATTCTAATCAATCCAAATATTGCAACAATTCAAACCGATACTAGGTTCGCTGATCAAGTATACCTTTTGCCAATCACTCCAGAATATGTGGAATCAATTATTGAAAAAGAAAGACCAGATGGTATCATGTTAAGCTATGGAGGTCAGACTGCACTAAATTGTGGTGTGAAAGTTGATGAAGCTGGAATATTGAAAAAATATGGTATATCAGTTTTGGGAACACAGGTTCCAGGAATTATGGCAACAGAAGATAGGCAGAGGTTCAAAGATTCGATGGTTAAATGCAATGTACCTGTTTTAAAAAGTAAAACAGTTCACACATTTGACGAAGCAAAAAAAGTTGCAAAAGATTTAGGCTATCCTGTAATCGTTAGGGTTGCATATACACTTGGAGGAAAGGGTGGTGGGGTTGCATTTAATGAGATTGAATTACATGAAATTGCTGGTAGAGGTCTTGCAGCAAGTCTTGTTGGGCAAATACTAATTGAAGAATATGTTGGTGATTGGAAACAAATAGAATATGAAGTCATGCAAGATTATTCAAAAAATAATGTAATAGTTTGTAATATGGAAAATGTACTTTCAATGAGGGTTCATACTGGTGATAACATAGTTGTTGCACCATCTCAGACAATAGATAACCACGAATATCATATGTTAAGATCTGCAGCATTACGAGCAACAAAGCATGTTGGAATTGTAGGAGAATGTAATATTCAATTTGCATTAGACCAAGCTTCCGATACATATGCTGCAATTGAGATTAATCCTAGGCTTTCACGTTCTTCTGCCCTGGCAAGCAAGGCTACTGGGTATCCATTGGCATACATGTCTGCAAAGATAGGACTTGGTTACTCATTACCAGAATTAGTTAACACTATCACAAAAAAGACCACTGCGTGTTTTGAACCGGCCTTAGATTACATAGTGTGTAAACATCCAAGATGGGATTTTACAAAATTTGAACTTGCAAATAGGAATCTGGGACCTACTATGAAATCTGTGGGTGAAGTAATGGCAATAGGCAGAAAATTCGAAGAGGTATTACAGAAATCAATTAGAATGCTTGACATCGGAAAGGATGGGCTTGTCTTAAATCGCCAAAATGATGAATCATTAAATGATGAGCAAATTGAGGAACATCTCCAAACACCTGATGATAATATATTGTATTACGTTGTGGCTGCACTTCATAAGGGCATATCAATTGAAAAAATTTATCAATTATCAGCCATTGATCCATGGTTCTTAAACAAAATTAATAATATTGTTGAAGTAGAAAGAAGATTAAAATCATCAACACTGGATCATAAACTTTTATCAGACGCAAAAAAATTTGGATTCTCTGATAACCAGATTGGTAGAGCTGTTAAGAAAGATGGATTAGAAGTAAGAAAAATTAGAAAAGATCTTGATGTTATACCTATAGTTAAACAGATTGATACATTAGCAGCGGAGTGGCCAGCTCAAACTAACTATCTTTATCTTACCTATGGCGGGACAGAAAATGATATCTCAGTTACAAAAAAGGATAGTGGGATCATTGTTCTTGGTGCTGGTCCTTACCGAATAGGTAGTAGTGTAGAATTTGATTGGGGAACTGTGAATATGGTTTGGGGTCTTCAGGATGGCGGTGAAAAAAATGTGGTGGTAGTAAACTGTAATCCTGAAACCGTATCAACCGATTATGATATATGCAGTAGACTTTACTTTGAAGAACTTACACTTGAACGAATTTTAGATATATCAGAATTTGAGCAGCCGAATGGTATTGTTACATCTGTAGGTGGTCAAACAGCAAACAATCTAACTCCCAAATTAGTTGACAATGGAATTACACTTATTGGGACAAGTGCTGAAAATGTGGATAGAGCTGAAAACCGTTCAAAGTTTAGCCAAGTTTTAGATACACTCCATATAGGGCAACCATCTTGGCAAGCATTTACGAATATTACTGATGCAAAGAACTTTGCATTGGAGGTTGGTTATCCTGTATTGGTAAGACCATCATACGTGCTCAGTGGCGCAGCAATGAAGGTGGTATGGTCACAGGCTGAACTGAAAAAATTTGTTAACGATGCCACAGTAGTATCACCTGATCATCCGGTTGTAATTACAAAATTCATGCTTGATGCGTTAGAAGTTGATGTTGATGGTGTTTGTGATGGAGAAAATGTGGTAATTGGTGCGATAGTTGAACACATAGATAGTGCTGGTGTTCATTCTGGTGACGCAATGATGTGTATACCACCTTGGAGGCTAAGCAATAAGATTATTGAAAATATTACTGACTCGACAACAAGGATTGCTAAAGAATTCAATGTTAGAGGACCATTTAATTTACAATTTTTAGTTAAAAATGAGCAAGCATATGTTATAGAACTAAATATACGTGCATCTCGTTCCATGCCATTTGTTTCTAAGTTTGTTAAAGTGAATATAATTAGTCTAGCAGCACAAGCAATACTAGGAAAAAAGATTTCCAATATACCTCAGGGTATGTGGGCGAATACTGGTATGCATGGAATAAAGGTTCCACAATTTTCTTTCATGCAGCTTGAAGGAGCAGATATTGTATTGGGTGTTGAAATGCAGTCAACAGGTGAGGCAGCATGTTTTGGAAATAGTTTCTACGATGCATTATCAAAGGGATTGACATCAGTGGGTTATAATCTCCCAAAAACTGGATCAGCATTGGTTACAATAGGCGGTGTAGAAAACCGGGAAAAATTACTTCATACATCTGCACTGTTAAAAAGTCTGGGCTTCAAAATTCTTGCCACTGAAACAACAGCAGAATTCTTTGCAGAGAAACTTGGAGATGTTACTGTTGTTCATAAAATTAGCGAGCCAGAAAGGAAACCGAACATTTCTGATTTATTGCATGAGAAAAAAATTGATTTTATTGTAAATATTCCAAGTACATCAACTCTAGAAAAATATGTTGGTATGCTTTATGATGAATATCAAATACGAAGAAAGTCGCTGGAATTAGGCATTCCCGTTCTTTCAACTATTGAATTAGCGGAATCATTTGTTAAAACATTGGAGTGGTTACAAAAAAACGAAACATCGAAAAAACCATTAGAATCATACAAGGACATACCCTAAATCACAGAAGATAGTAACTGCTTATCACCAATTATTGTACCATTAAGTGTCACAATTTTTGCTTTTATCACATCCATTTTCTCAATTATAGGCGAAATTGATTTTTTATAGAATTTTTTTTGTGTTGTGTAAAAGTATTTGTTAAATGATGGTAAAATTATTACTTCTAATTCTCCTGATTTTGAATGAAATATCCTCTGCTTCTTACACTTGATTGATACCCATACTCGTTCACCATTAATCAGTGACTCTTTTTGGAAAAAAACAGGGTGAACATGACCCATCACAATTGTATTTACTTGCGAAAAATTTTCTGACGGCTTTGTATGCCCATGGGTTAAAAGAATATCATCAATAATAATTCCCTTTGAACTAGCAAGTGTTATTCCATTTGGGATCAGTTTCTCTATATTTGCATCATGATTTCCTGGAACCAGAATTGTGTCAATTAATTTAGTAATACTTTCAAAAAAAATAGGTACAGTTTCCCATTCTGTTTTTGTTATAGATTTAATTCCAGATTTTATATCACCTAATAGAACTAATGAATCCGGTTTTGTTTTCTTTATGATCTTTTCAATTTCTTTAGTAATTTCAGCAACAGTTCTGTTTTTTCCTAAGAATATATTGTTTAACGACAGATTACTTTCAAAACCTAAATGTAAGTCCGTAATAACTAAACTTTTTTTAGTTCCTTCAATCATGAGTGCAGGATATTTGGGAATAATTTTAGTTTGAACCATTAAAAATATAATTATCCGATTTAATTAAATTCTTATGGATTTACAATTTAAAAAAATAGATTCACTCCTATCTGAAAAACGTGTCAAACTGCATCTTTTTGAACCAAGTAATAGGAAGATTTGGACAGTTGTGGGAATGGATAAAGAATATTGGTTTGATCCAGATTTGGATTTTTGTTCATGCCCTGGATATTATTTTAACAATGAATGCTACCATTTAGACTTCTTTCCGTTGGCTAAGTCTAAGAATCAGGTAGAAGTAATTACGTTTTCAGATGATGAGTATGAATCTTTTATCGGTGGGTTGCTTTCTGAATTATAACGCCATAGAAAAGTTATTTCATTAACAGTTTTTTATACAAACAAAACCTCTTTCTTCAGACTCTTGAAGACCAAATCTATCTGGAAGAATTCCAACAGTGTATTTCATTTCTTCATCATACGGAATATCAAATTGTGTTGTAACAGTAACAGAACTGCCCGGTAAAAGATCTACCCTTGATAATTCCTCTATTATGTCCGAACCAGCATATCCAATAAAAACCGCATCATATTTTTCTTGGTTAATGTCAAATAGGTAAAACTGTCCACCGGTAAACCTTACAGTTTCAGTACCAATGTTATGTGCGGTAATTTGAATTTGAAAATAAACCCCTTCTGCTATTTCGCTTGTTGCCAGTCCCTTTATCGCCTGTGTTTTTTCTAATTCCTTATACTCTTTCGTTTTTTCTAAGCTTTCATAGTTTCCAATATGGCTTATATTAAATTCCACATTGTTTACTGTCACCGAGTCGCCCGATTCCTCAGTTATATCAACCAGTCGTTCATCCAAAAACAAAGACAATGAAATACAAATTGAACCTACGACTACTCCAAGCATGATAAATGTGCCAATTCCCGCCATTTTCTACATTTTGCTTGATTTGTAATTCCTTAAAGTTGTTTGCGGGTTTTGGTAATAGCCTATTTCTTGAAAAGTATGTACATTCGTATTCCTACCACAGATGCTATTACACCAACTAGACATGCTGCTAGCAATACCATACCAATAGGATCACCATTTGTATCAAACATTGTTAATTAGATCCAGTTTTTCTCCTTTTGCGAAGAAGTGGAATGATAACAGCTAATGCTATGACCGCAGCAATTCCTAAACCATAAGGCCAGAATGATGGTTCCGCCATATTGATATGATAACTTACTATCTTTTGAATCTAACTAGATAGATTTTCTAGCATGCAAATGCCATACTTTACATAGAATTATTGATGAAATATTCCAATGAAGGCTGCAGTAGTGAAAGGCAATTCAAGTATAGAAATTAAAAACATAGAAAAACAATCTCTTGGTCCGGGTGACATACTTGTTCAAATGCATGCTTGTGGAATTTGTGGCTCTGATGTTGAAAAAGTATTTGGAAAATATGGACAACCATCAATGAGACTTGGACATGAGCCAGCAGGAATAATAACGCAAGTTGGTTCAGAAATTTCAAATTTCAGTGTTGGTGATCGTGTGTTTACACATCATCACGTTGCATGTTATTCAGATGATTGTCATGAATGTAGTCATGGAAATGAAACAATGTGTGAAAGATATTACAAATCAAATCTTGAACCTTGTGGACTTGCAGATGAGTATATTGTCCCGGAATGGAATGTAAAGCATGGTGGTGTAATAAAAATTCCTGCCAGTATGTCATTTGAAGAGGCTGCAATGATTGAACCACTTGCGTGTTGTATTAGAGCCTGGAATAAATTTTCACATAAAAAAAATGATAGTGTTGCTATACTTGGTGTTGGCCCTACTGGAATTATGCATGCATTGCTTGCAAAATATCATGGTTTTGGAAAAATATTTTGTTTGGATTTGAATGAATTTAGATTGAATTTTGCAAAAAAAATTGAGACTACAACAATCCATCCTGGTAAGACTAATGCTTTAGAGCAAATAAAATCTGAAACTGCGAATCAAGGGGTTGATGTTGTTATCGTATCTACCAGCAGCTTGGATGCATTAAAGGATGCTGTTAGTTTCGTCAGAAGGGGTGGTACAATTGTTATGTTTGGTGTACCAAGTAAGGGCGCAAATGTTGAACTTGATATGAGTGAAATATACTCAAAGGGTATTACAATTGTTAATTCTTATGCAGCATCTGACGATGATACTAGACATGCGGTTGATCTAATAAACAATAAAGAAATTAACGTGTCACAGCTAATTACGCACAGATATAATTTAGATGAGTGCCAACAGGCATTCGTGCATGCCAAATCAGGTGATAATGCTATGAAAATAATCATTAGTAATTGAGAAAGGCTTAAGAAGGCAAATTGTTTTTTGTGAAATCGAAGTAAAATGGATTGGGGATTACAAAATCGAATATCTAGTATCATTAAACCAAATGATAATCGCGCGTTAATGCTTGCTGTTGATCATGGATATTTTCTAGGCCCTACTGAAAAATTAGAGATTCCTAAAAAAACAATTGCGCCCATACTCAAATACTGTGACTCAATAATGCTTACTCGAGGTGTACAAAGAACATCTGTTGATCCAAAATCTTCTGTGCCAATTGTATTGAGAGTTTCTGGTGGTTCTAGCATCATTGGAGAGGATTTATCGAATGAACAAATCACTGTAAGTATTAAAGATGCTATTAGATTGAATGCATCTGCATTGGCTATGTCAATTTTTGTCGGCTCAAAGTATGAACAACAAACGATTGTTAACCTAGGCAGATTAGTTAATGAAGCAGAGGAGTATGGTATTCCGGTTCTTGCTGTTACAGCCGTGGGAAAAGAAATTGGGCAAAAGGATGCACGTTATCTATCTTTAGCATGCAGAATTGCTGCTGAACAAGGCGCACATATTGTCAAGACATACTATTGTGAAGATTTTGATAAAGTAACAGAATCTTGTCCTGTACCAATAATTGTGGCTGGGGGTAAAAAAATCGCAGAGCGTGACGCTCTTGAATTATCATACAACTCAATCGAGCATGGTGCAGTAGGAGTTGATATGGGACGAAATATTTGGCAATCTAAAAATCCTGTACCCATGATACGTGCAGTTCGTTCAATTATACATGGAAATGCAAATGTTGACGAAGCCGATGAACTATACAAAAAGTTTTGCCAGCCTAAACCAAAATTACCTAAATCAGAAAAATAGTATGCAAAAAATTAATTGGAAATTTTATCAAGATGGTAATGCAAAATTTTCCAAGTGTCTTTTTTAATTAAAACAAATGTTGCCCTACCATTAATTGTAATATGCTGACCAGTGAAAGCCTTATTGTCTACCAGCATGCCTTTTTGGTTCAATACAAATGTGACAATTCCTGTACTTCCAAAAATACTGATTTTAACATTTTTTATTTCATAATCATAATCAGAAATGCTTGAGAATCTTAATTCCTCAAGTGCTATCGATTCAGCGTAACCCTTTAAACCATATGGTGGGACGTCACTAAAACTAGAAAATTCTGGTGAATTAATTTGAATATCGCCTAACACTGAAAAATTCTTTGTTTTACCAGTTTCAAAAAAAGTTTGAATTACCTTAACAATTTCTTCTTGATCTACCAAAATCAGGTTTTCTTACTAATTGGTCAGTTTAAGTGTTAATAGAAATTCAAACAATTCGTTCTGGTCATGTGTTCAGGAAACATTAATTAATTCAACATGATTTGCATACGTTGCTGTATGAATCAAATCAGTAAAACTAGCATTGTAGGTATTCTGTTGCTAGTTGACCTGCTGTAAATCCACAGCCAGTTTTTAACACGATTAAAATTATGGTGTAGATGATGAGCGATAAAATGGAAATTATGAATGGTGGAAAAGCGCTTATGAAAGCGTTGGAAAAGGAAGGCGTTAAGGAAGTCTTCGGGTTACCGGGAGGTGCGAACTTACCAATGTATGATGAGCTTTTCAAAAGCGACATACGTCATATACTAGTCAGACATGAACAATCAGCTGCGCATATGGCCGATGGTTTTGGTAGAGTTAGCAGAAAACCAGGTGTTTGCTTTGCGACATCGGGTCCTGGTGCAACAAATTTGTTAACTGGAATTGCAACAGCACAAGCAGATTCTGCACCAATGGTAGCAGTCACTGGACAGGTTCCAGTTAACATGATTGGTCGTGATGCGTTCCAAGAGAGTGACATAATTGGAATGTCAAATCCATCTGTAAAATATGCATTCCAACCAAGAACAGTTGAAGAAATTCCTGAAGTTGTAAAAAAAGGGTTTTACGTTGCAGAAACTGGTAGACCTGGTCCTGTATTACTTGATATACCAAAAGATGTTCAGCAAAATGAAGCGAAAGTTACTTTTCCTGATGAAGTAAGAATGCCTGGCTATCATCCATGGACTGACGTTGATATGGTAAATATTGAAAGATCTATAGATTTACTTCTTTCCACAGAAAAACCAATAATTTTAGCTGGAGGTGGAACAATAATTTCTTCTGCATTCGCAGAACTTCAATCCGTTGCTGAAATGTTAATGATCCCAGTTGTTACAACATTCAAGGGTAAAGGCTCTTTCCCAGAGAATCATCCACTTTCATTAGGTCCAATTGGAATGCATGGTCATGCTGAAGCTAATAAGATTATGACTGAAGTAGATTGTGTTTTAGCAATTGGTACGAGATTTTCTGACCGTTCTGTTGGAACATTTGAAGAGTTTGAAAGGAATTTGAAAATTATCCATATGGATGTAGATCCTGCAGAAATTGGAAAGAATCAGACAACACAAGTAGCAGTTGTTGGTGATGTTAAGGCCTCGCTAAGAGTTATGCTTAAACTTCTTGCGAAAAAGGTATTGAAAAAATCTGATGGAAATAAGTGGTTAGAACATGTTAATGAGGTTAAAGATTATTGGCGTGAAAATCTAAAATTACATCCAGGTGAAATGTCGGCAGCCAAGATTTTAAGGAAATTGAGAGAAGTACTTCCTAAGGAATCAATAGTTACGACTGAAGTAGGTCAACACCAAATGTGGGCGTCATTATTTTTCGATGCAATACATCCTGGTACATTCTTTAGTTCTACTGGTCTTGGTACAATGGGATGGGGTTTCCCTGCAGCTATAGGTGCAAAAGTTGCACGACCCGATGTACCAGTACTAGATATTGCTGGCGATGGAAGTTTCAACATGACAGAAAACTCACTTGCAACTTCTGTATTAGAGGATATTCCAGTTATAGTATTCTTGATCAACAATTTTTCATTAGGAATGGTTGCGCAATGGCAGCGAACTTTCTATGAAAAAAGAATGATTGGCATTGATCTAAAAAACTGTCCGGATTACGTTAAATTAGCGGAATCATATGGCGCACAAGGTATAAGGGCTCAATCACTTGATGAGTTAGGCAAAGCGGTTAAAGCTGGTCTTAACAGTGACGTAGCTACAGTAATTGACATACCAATAGATCCAGAAGAGGATGTTTTACCATTTGTTGCACCTGGGACTTCATTAAAGGATATGATCTTACCATCGTAGTGAGTGTTATGTGGGCAATATTATCAATCCGTGTTGAAAATAAACCGGGAATATTATTCAAGGTCACTCACTTGTTCCGAGCTAGGAATTTCAACATAGATAGCATATCAGTAGGTGTAATGGAAAACCCTGAATTTTCAAAGATGACAATAACAACTGTTGGCACTGAAAAACAAATTGCGCAAATTGTTAAACAACTTGATAAAATGATTGATACAATAGAGGTCAAAAGACTAGATGAGAAAGAGAGTGTGTATAAGGAATTGGTATTGTTTAAGATCAAATCAAATGGAGAGTCAGATAATACAGAGATTAACAAGTTAGCAGATACGTACGGTGCAAAAATTCACAATGGCCAGGAGGGTTCATTGATAGCTGAGTTAACATCTACACCTGATAAAATTAAAGAGTTTGAGGAATCAGTAAAACCATTTGGTATTTTAGATTCTGCTAGGACTGGGGTAACTGCATTATAGATGATATGAAATGAAAGTCAGAATTTTTGATACAACATTGAGGGACGGAGAACAGTCACCTGGCGTTGCTTTATCACCTGAAAACAAGTTAAGCATTGCAAAAAAATTAGATGAGTTGGGTGTTGATGCTATAGAGACAGGATTCCCTGTTATCTCAGAAGGAGAACAAAATGCCATTAAAATGATCACACAGGCAAATCTATCTGCTGAGTTATGTGGTCTTGCTAGAACAAATCAACGAGATATTGATGCAGTAATTGACTGTGGTTTAAAGTACGTTCACACGTTTATTGCAACTTCAGATATTCATCTTCAGCATAAATTACATCTTTCACAAGATCAGGCGCTTGAAAAGGCTGTAGAATCAGTTGAATATGCAAAATCACGAGGTTTACAGGTTGAATTCTCAGCTGAGGATGCAACACGCACAGATCGTGATTTCTTAAAAAAAATATTTACAGCAGTTACAAAAGCTGGAGCTGATAGAATAGATATACCTGATACTGTTGGGTATTCAACGCCACAATATATCGCTGAAATCACAAGGGATGCTATTGAGGCAACTAAATTACCAATTAGCATGCATTGCCATAATGATTTTGGACTTGCGGTAGCTAATGCCATATCCGGAATACAAGCTGGCGCACAGTGTGCACATGTAACAATAAACGGTATTGGTGAACGCGCGGGTAATGCATCTCTCGAAGAACTTGTGATGGCATTACAATGCTTGAGATTTGATCAATCTTGGGAGACTAACATCAAAACTGAACTTCTTTATGAGACATCAAAATATGTTTCAAAATTAGCTGGAATGCCAGTTCAACCTAACAAGGCAATCATAGGTGAAAATGCATTTGGTCATGAATCAGGTATACATACTCATGGAGTTTTGAGCAATCCGCTTACCTATGAGCCAATCAGCCCTGAAATTGTAGGGCGTAACAGATGGCTTCAGGTGGGTAAACATGCTGGCGCTCATGGAATTAATTCTATGCTTGAAGAGTATGGAGTACAACCCGATAAGGATCAGTTAAAACAAATTCTTACAAAAGTGAAATCAATTGGGGATCAAGGAAAACATGTTACTGATGTTGAGTTATTGTCAATTGCCAATGAAGTAATGGGTGACTCTAAACTAAAACGTTTAGTGCAATTAACAGGTTTTTCAGTTTCCACTGGAATTGGTAATATGCCATATGCGTTTATAAAATTAAACATTGACGGCAATGAACATACGGCAACAGATTATGGCGTGGGACCGGTAGATGCGTCACTTAATGCAATTCAGAAAATCACGGATACAATTTCAGAAATAAGAATTAAGGATTATAATTTAGCGTCTATCTCTGGCGGTTCTAGTGCATTATGTGAGGTAACGGTTAAACTCGAAGATGCTATGCAAAACATGGTTTCTTCAAAATCCATTGGTGAAGATATTGTCATAACTAGTGTGCAGGCTGTTATTGATGGAATGAACAGGATTATGCTAAAAAAATTAGTTAAGCAAAAAAAGGCGTAATTATTGGTATAGAAAAATGAGCCAGAAATACGAAATTTCACTAGTTACAGGTGATGGAATAGGTCCAGAGATATCTGAATCAGCTTTCAGTATTTTACAAGCAATTAACGATAATATGGGCGTTAAATTTGAAATAAAAAAACTTGAAGCAGGTGATACTGTTTTAAAAAATACTGGTGAAGCATTGCCCGCTGAAGCCTTTGAAACAATAAAAAACTCTGATGCATGCTTAAAGGCACCAGTAGGTGAAAGTGCAAAAGACGTAATCGTGTACTTGAGACGCATGTTAGATCTTTATGCAAACATTAGACCTGCAAAGTCATATCCAAACATGCCATCATTACGCGATGATGTGGATTTAGTAATTGTCAGAGAAAATACGGAGGATTTGTACACTGGTGAAGAATTTGATATTGGTGATGTAGCTGTGGCAATGAGAATTATTTCTGAAAAGGCATCAAAAAGAATTGCAAATCATGCTTTTACAATTGCAAGTCAAAGGAAAATGAAGAAAGTTACATGTGTTCATAAATCAAATGTGATGAAAAAAACTGATGGATTATTTTCTCGTACATGTTCAAAAGTTGCCAATGATTTTCCTGATATTAAATTTGAAGAGATGTATGTTGATGCATGTTCGATGAATTTAATTCGCCAACCACAACTATTTGATGTGATTGTTACAACCAATTTGTTTGGAGATATACTTTCTGATGAATCAGCTCAAGTGGTAGGTGGTTTAGGTATGGCTCCTGCTGCAAATATAGGTGATAATTTTGGCTTGTTTGAACCAGTACATGGAGCGGCATTTGATATTGCGGGAAAACAGGTTGCAAATCCTACATCATTCATTCTTTCAATCAAAATGATGCTAGATTGGCTTGGGAATAAGCACAATGATCAGAAATGCATTGATGTTGGACAAAAATTAGAGGATGTTGTATACGATGTAGTAAAAAATAATATTAAAACAAAAGATACAGGCGGGGATAAAACCACGATGGAGTTTACTAAAGAAATTATCTCAAGGCTTTAATCTTTCTGGGTCTCTTGGATACAAAATAACTTCTCTTACATTATCTATTCCTAGAATTACCGTTAGTAGTCTTTCTAATCCTAATCCCCAACCTGCATGTGGTGGCATACCCCAATCAAACGCCTGTAGGTGTTCCGAAAATTTTGAAGGGTCAAGATCTTGCTCACTTAATCTTGCTTTAATCTTCTCTGGGTTATACAGTCTAGTTCCACCAGATGACAATTCAAGATAACCAAATTGTAAATCAAATGACTCTGAAAGTTCAGGAGTGTCTTCCTTTTCCATTATGTAAAATGGCTTAAGCTTGATTGGCCAGTCTGTTATGAAATAAAAACTTGGGTGGTTTTCTCCTATTATTCTCAAGTGTGAATCTAAAAGGTCGTCACCAAATTCTAGTTTAACATCTTTTCCATTCAGCTCTTCTAAAGCTTTCGAGTATGTAATTTTTTTAAACGGGCTATTAGGTATAGTGATTTCGTTCCCTAAAATTTCTTGTTCCTTTTTACAGTTTTCGGAAACATACTTGAAAGTATTAAGAACTAAATCTTCTAAAACATTCATCACATCAGTGTAATCCATAAATGCGGCTTCGATGTCAACGCTAGTAAACTCGCTTAAGTGTCTGCCAGTATGTGATTTTTCTGCTCGATAAAATGATGCTATTTCAAATACTCTTTCTAGACCAATTGTCATCTGTTCCTTATAGAGCTGCGGGCTTTGTGCCAGATATGCTTGTTTTCCAAAATAATCCAATGAGAACAAATTTGCGCCTCCTTCACTTGCACTACCAATAATTTTTGGCGTAGTAATCTCCATGAATTTCTTTTCTGATAATGTTTTTCTTAATGATGCTAAAACGTGATGCCTAACTTTGAAGATTGACGCTGTTTTTTGGTTACGCATATCCAATGCCCTAGAGTTAAGTCTGTTGTCAATATGGCTTTCAAGCCTACCAATAGGATCAATAGGCAGAGGATGAACAGCCTTTGTTAACACATCAATTCCATCAGCCTTAATTTCACATTCAAAATCTCTAGCCTTTGTATCCTGTATTTTACCAGTTATTCTAACAACGCTTTGTCTGGTGATATCTTCGATTGATTTTATTACATCATCCGTGAGTATGATTTGAATAATACCTGTGACATCGCGTAATGTAAGAAATGTCATTTTGCCCATTTTTCTTAAATCTTCTACCCAGCCTCCAAGAACAACTTCCTGACCTTTCATACCAGCATTGATGTCCTCAACATGGTGGGTCCGATCAAGATTCATGTAAATCATCTTAAATGGTGATCCATTGAATATATCCTTTCTTGAAAAAATAAAATGAAGTATGTGATGTAATAATTATGCCAAAGATAGAAATTTCTGATCTATCAGTTGACTACAAAACCTCACATGGTAATATACATGCATTAGAAAATGTTGAATTTCAATTGGAAGATGGTGAATCAATTGGAATAGCCGGTGAGAGTGCTTGTGGAAAGAGCACTTTGGGTTTAACGATCATCAGAATGCTTCAGGGAGGAAACATAGTTTCAGGAAAAATTACGTTCGGTGGTAAATCTATACTTGATATGCTTGATTCCAAATTTGATGGAAGTATACGTTGGAAAGAAATTTCAATGATCTTTCAGGGTGCCATGAATTCATTGGATCCAGTTTTTACAATCAAACAACAATTTGATGAACTGCTAAAACAACATGGTTTTGGTGGTAACGCGGATAAAATTACACGTGATGCTATTAGTGCTGTGAATTTGGATTATAATGTTTTGAAAAAATATCCGCATGAACTTAGTGGTGGAATGAAACAAAGAATTGTTATTGCTATGGCATTGTTGTTAAAACCAAAATTTGTTATAGCTGATGAGCCTACAACTGCGCTAGATGTACTTATACAAGCACAAATCGTCAATTTACTAAAGAACCTGAAAAAGAATGGCATGTCTCTCATGTTAATTTCACATGATCTTGCAATATTATCTGAGGTGGCAGAAAAAATTGGCGTAATGTATGGTGGAAAAATGGTTGAGTTTGGCACATCTGCAGAAATATATCGTAATCCTAAACATCCGTACACGCAAGGATTATTAAATTCAATTCCAACCTTACGCAAACAAAAAAAACTAAAATTCATTCCTGGTAGCCCACCTGATTTATCCGCCACGAAACCAGGATGTAGATTTTTTGATAGGTGCCCTGAAGCAATGGATAAGTGCAAAACTGATCCACCAAAAATAAAGACAGATAGTGGTTATGTTTTATGTTGGCTTTATGAGTAAGACATTACAATTGTAATCTTTCATTACTTAGATTTTTCCTCACATTCATCAGAACAATATTTTGTTTCTGGTCTTGTTACCAGTCTACCACACTGTGAGCATGTAGAATACATGGTTAAAATACGGAACGATCATAAAAAAACATATTTTGATCGCAATTGCTGACTAGTAATTATTTTTTTAGAGTTAAATAATGCAAAATATTGATCGACATGTGGATCTTTGGGAATTGTTTCCTTTTACTCCCGAAGTTGGTTATCTTGGTTTAACTATTGTCAGTTTCTTTGGTTCACTTATACCGTTTGTACCAATCCCTTCATTTGTTTTGGTAGCTACAATGGCGGTGGGAGAACAATTTGACATTCATGTTTTAGTTGTAATTGCAGCTTTGACGTCCACGGTAGCTAAGCAGATAATATTTTACGCTAGTTATGGTGGAAGAAAAATTATTTCTGAAAAAACTAAAAAACGAATGCTGCCATTTCAAAAATTAGTAAAGCGATATGGTGGTTCAGCAGCTTTTGTTGCTGCTGCAACTCCTATTCCTGATGATTTAGTTTACATTCCATTAGGACTAGCGAAATATGATCCAAAAAGGTTTTTCGTTGCTACGTTATTGGGAAAATTTGTTTTGTATTACGTAATTGTACTAATTTCACATTACATGGGTTTGTCACTTTTGGAACCAGTACTTCAGGAAATTGATGATCCATTGCCTGTTTATATTGGTATTATAGGGTTGGGTGTTGCGATGACAGTCGTCGTAATTCTTCTTTTACGATTAAACTGGGAAAAAATACTTGGCAGAATTGCTCCATGGACACTAGAAGATGATGATAACAATAATCAAAATTAGATCTTATAACTGAAATTCCATAGTTTGTCAATGCCAGTCTTTATTCCTACTCTAGGCTTTGTCATGATTTTTGTTGGCTTTTTACTGTCAATAATAAACAATGCTGAATTTTTTGTTAGGTCCAGGTCGTATTGTTTTAAAGTAATTTGCATTGCTTGAGTTAGTTTTCCAGGTCCATTTGTCAAATTAGAAATAACGTCAGTTTTTCTATTTTTTACCATGTGTTTAATTCCTTGTTGTGGTTGAATTGCTCGTATTAGAACAGCGCCAGATTCATCTTCTTCTTTTTTTGCAACCACATTAAAACAATAATGCATACCATATGTGAAATAAACATATGCGCGTCCCACTTCACCAAACATAATTTTATTTCGTTCAGTTTTTTTTCTTGATGCATGACTAGCCGGATCATTTTTCCCTTTGTATGCTTCAGTTTCTATTATGACTCCAGATAGTACTTGGTTTCTAATTTTTCTTACTAAAGTTTTTCCTAAAAGATCTTTTGCGACTTGTTTGGTATCATTCATGTAAAACTTTCTTGGTAAAACTTTCATTTCAATCTACATGTTTTATTTTTTGCAATTCATTCACTAGTTTTTTAATATCATTTTTGAAAACATTTACAAGTTTTTGGTTGTAAATTGTTGCGGCAGGATGAAATGTGACAAAATACATACGATTATCTTTAGAAATGAATTTTCCATGGTTCTTTGAAATTTCCTTACCGCCCAAAATTGAATAAAATGGCGTGTTTCCAAGAAGGCAAATTATTTTAGGATTAATAATTGCAATTTCATCTTTCAAATATTCGTTACACATTGATTTTTCAACATCATTTGGAATTCTGTTTTTAGGCGGCCTACATTTTACAATATTTGTGATATATACATTATTTCTTGTCAACCCAGCATTTTTTAATGCATCATCAAGTTTTTTTCCTGCAGTACCGATAAATGGCTCACCATATAGATCTTCATTTTTTCCAGGTGCCTCACCGATAAAAATAATATCTGCATTTTGATTTCCTCTTCCAGGAACTGCATTTTTTCTTGTATCACACAAATCACACTTTTTGCAAGTTTTGACTTTTTCTTGAATTATTTTAAGGGATAAAGTTGCTTTCATAGATTGTAATCTTTACATCTAATTGATTAGTTTTGCAAAACTAAATTGAACAAAAGCCTTTAGGTATGGAATTGAATTCATAAATCATGGGACTTGTTCATACACTTCATTATCTAGATTTTTCTTCTGAATCTTGGAAATTGGTATCAAATAACCCAACTATTTTTGAGACTATTGTTGACAATGTGGTTTTGGAGATTCGTGATACATCACACAAGGAAAATAAACTAGTATTCAAAAAGGGCGGTAAGATAGAATACATGCGTTCTGTTGGAAAGTACAGATTAAGATGGAATGATGAAGATCTGGCGAACTAATTTTTATGCAGTAATTCTAAACTCAATTGCGCTTGCTAAATCATCCTGTACTGCTTTTAATGTGTAAACACCATTATTTTCCCATCCACCACCACCAGCTATAATGAGCGTTGAAAACTGTCCATCATTTTTGGGATTGATGATTTCCTTCCATATTTTTACACCATTAGTGTTTTCTATTGATAATTCAACTGATTTAGTATAGGAGTTTGTATCACCTGAGATGGAAATTATGTCAGCTCTTTGGTATGTAGTTTGATCAATATTCACCAATAATGGGTTATTTGTTGTTGAACTTACAGTAGAATCAATTGGCGTATTAATTGCTGTGAATCCCATAATTACAATTATAGCTATTGCAGCAGCTACTCCACCAAGAATACCTAGTTTTTTATTAGATGAAAAACTAAATGTGAAATTATTTTTTAAATCTGGACTACTGAGAGTAGGTTTTGGCTGTAATTTAATTTTGGTATCTGGTTGCTTGCGTGATAATGACCTGTCAAGTGGTTGGTTTTTTAGGTGTATTGTAATTAATGATTCAACATAATTTTTGTCTTCAGTAGTAATGAAATTATCATGTCTAATTGTATCTCTAATTTCTCTTAATTTTTTTACATCTCCATGGCGATGTCTGATCAAATCATCGAGATCTGTTATGAACGTCAATAAATCACCATATTTTCTCCGTCTAATTAAAATTCGCTATTGATACTTTGTATAATGTACTCAAAACTATCATTTACGCGAAAATTCATGAAACTGCTTTATGATTTTCGGATTTGATTTTAAAAATGTAATGTATTTTCTTAATTGTCGAATTGTTTTGGGGTTTAAATGATGTTCTAAACCTTCCGTATCTTGATTGGCAATTCCTTGACCAACATTCAAAATTTCAAAAAATTCTAATAATATACTATGTTTCCGGCGGATTGTGTCCGCAACCTGTTTGCCCATATTAGTTAAATTAATACCGTGATATTTTTCATATTCAAGATATTTTTTTTCATCTAGTTTTTGAAGCATCTTAGTAACACTAGGCGGACTGACATTCATAAATCTGGAAATATCTAACGTAGTTGCATATCCCTTTAATTCTACTAATTCCGCAATTACTTCCAGATAATCTTCCTCTCTTGTTGTACTTGTTACTTTTTTAATTCTATGTGCAGCTTTGATAGATTCTAATCTCTTACTATTTTTTTCCAACCCAGATAACTAAATTATTCTAGTATAATTTAGTGTCTTTCATTAATTAACAAAATTCTATATGCAATCATGTGTGTAATAGTTTTTTGACCTATGATTGACAGAACTTTACATTCGTATTTATCTAATTTTGTTTCATTATCAAATATGCAGGATTCTTTACAAAAGCATATCGAGAAATTGAAAATAATGAAAGAATCAGCCAAAAGACGTAACGAATTGTATTCAGATCTTACTAAATTGGATGACAAAAATACGACGCGTTCTTTAAGAGCCCTAACTAAAGCACCAGCACCAGGTAAAAAGATTCAAAAAATTGGATTCATTATGTTTTGGATTCCTGAACCAACAGGTGTTACATGTGCTGTTGGTGGACCAATGATATTAGCTGGTAAATACCTTGAGAAAGTTTACAACGGTGCAAAGATAACAGATATTGACAATCATACCAAAGAATCGTTTTCTACCATTCATGATTTTAAAAACTCTATGATGTGACATTTCTTTTAGTTTTTAAGCGTATTATTATCATCTTAATTTATGCCAACAAGAACTGGAGTTTTAATTCCTATTATAGCGGCTGCAGTTATTATTGGAGTAGCAGGTATGCTTACCATTCCTACTGATGTTAAACTAGAATCTGTTGAATTCCCTCGTGGCACAATAAAACTTGATGATAAAATCTTAGAGGTACAAATTGCAGATACAAAGGAATTAAGGACAAGAGGATTATCATGGACCCCTGAAAAACTTCCGTATAATGAGGGAATGCTATTTGTTTTTGATGGATCCGGAACACGTTCCATGTGGATGTTGGGTATGCAATTTAATATAGATATAATTTGGTTTGATGAAAATGCAAATGTTGTTGCAATTGAGAAAAATGTTCCATTATGCGAGACGACTATAGAAGTTGTTGCATGTAGAGAAAATGGTGTATCAGGTGATAATGCTAAGTATGTATTAGAAGTAACTGCGGGTTTTGTTGATAAGTTTAACATAACGGAAAATTCTAAACTGGAAATAATATCGATATAATATGTTTGAACAACTTTGGTTAATTCCGCTTGGGTTTGTTGCGGGAATATTGGGATCAATAATAGGTCTGGGTGGTGGGATAATTATTGTACCAGTATTGACATTCATGGGATTTTCTCCCACACTGGCAGTAAGTAATAGCCTGTTTGCTGTATTTAGTAATTCTGTGGCATCAACAACTATGTATGCTAAACAAAAACGGATAGAACTTTCACTTGGTTGGAAACTTGGCTTGATGGCTGTTCCCGGTACCATACTTGGGGCATTTGTATCTTCTGAGATATCTCCAGATATTTTCAAAATTTTGTTTGCACTGGTTCTTATTTCTTCAGCATCATACATATTTCTTAAAAGAAAAATTGAGGAAAAACCTATAGACGTATCTCGTCTTTTGCTTGTTTTTTCAGCGGGTGCTAGCTTCTTTGCGGGAATAATATCAAGTCTATTTGGTATTGGAGGCGGTCTAATCTTCGTACCGTTGATGGTAGTTGCGCTTGGAATCTCAATGAAGCGTGCAGCGCCTACTTCGCAGTTTATCTTGATGTTCGCATCTTTTTCTGGATTGATTGTTCATTCCATGTTAGGACATCCTGATTATTATCAAGCATTGTTGTTGTCGATCGGTGCATTTGCTGGGGGAATTTTAGGTGCTAGATTGTCCCTTGAGATAAAAGAAAACAAATTAAAGATTATAGTGATCATCGTGCTAGTTGCAGCAGCAATTAAGCTGATTATAGATTCGACTGCGGGTATTTTCTAATACTATCTTGTCTCGTCTGGACAAAAAATTACTTCAGAACTTGACTGTGATTCGTCAGACATCAAGTAATTAATTGCATTCACAATATTCTCATCACTAGATTCTTTTCCATCAACAGTTCCAGGCAAAATTAAGAATGCTCTAACGTTTGATTTTAGTACATCACTTAATTCTTGATTGACAGTAGTTGCAAATGGTCTCATTGCACCCCTGAAAACCTCAACCTTTGCCCTTTCATGCCCACTAATTTTTTTACCAGCTGGAAGGTTGGGACCAATTATAACAATTCTACCTTTTGCATCTTTGAATTTTCTTGGATCATCAGAGCCACCAGGAACGAAAGTATCAATGGCACTTTGTGTTATCGTGGCGGGGGTATTAATGAATTGGTTAACTAGTTTATCCCATTCATCTCTGGATAACTCAGTTAGTTTGGAAAAATTTGGAACATTACCAGTGATATGAATAAATAAATCAATATTATCAGTGCGTTCTAATGCAACTTGCCCACCTTTATCTTCTATCATTGATGTAATACTACTTACTCTTTGATCATCACCATCAGCACTTACAATGTAAACATGTTTTCCATCCAAGTTATTTTTCTCAGATTTAGGAACAGATGATCTAATGTGTGACTTGACCGGATAGAAAACTCTGTCACCAGGGATTATTTTTCCATTGAGAATTTTTGCCTGTGCGTCATCCGCAAGTGTTAGAACCGTTGTGGCAACCTGTTCTTGCGATAAAAATTGCTGATCTGGAATCATTGTTGAGGTGTTCTTTTGAATTTTTTCTGCGATGCTTTTTACTTTATCCAGTAAATTAGTAAGTGTAGTTTCCGGTTTGCCTAATTTTTCTGCAGCTGCTTTTATTCCAGCCTTTATTGTTTCATCATCTTCTCCTAATAATCCTACAATTTCATTATTTGCGGCTTCAACTTCACTTGGTGATAGGTCTTCAAAACCGCTTACACGTAGAAATTCTGATGCAGCCTTTGGATAAACTGTTTTGTAAATTCTGTCTGAATGGACCGGACCAGGGTTATGTCGATTGGAACTAACCCCCTTTTCTAGAAGCTCCCATGACATTGCTTCTACGAGTCTGTTTTTTGCGCCTTGTGATGCGGTATATGGACCTCTGAATCTGTATGGTCTTTGTTCTAACGGTCTTTCTTCCGCAAAAAATGTTGAAATTGTAATAATTTTTGCTCCTTCTTTCATGACTTTTAATGCTTGAACCGAAGTCCAAAAAGTTCCAGTCAGATGAATGTCCACCGTACTTCTAAAGTCATCCAGTGGTGCATGCGCAAAACATGTTACAGGACCAGAAACTCCAGCATTGTTTACAACAACATCCAGGTTGACATTTTCACTTTTTAATGCATCAAACATTCCAGTGACAGCTTTTTCGTCGCTGACGTCTACACCATCAAAAATTTTGATGGTGGCATTACTTTGCTTTTCTTTGATAATTTCCTCTAGCATTTTTGCCGTTTCTTCTAATGGTTCCTTTCTTCTTCCTAGGATTATGGCACTTGCACCATTTTCCACAAATTTCTTCGTAATTGCTTGCCCAATTCCTGTACCACTTCCGGTAACTAGTACAGTTTTATTTTGAAACTTTAGCATGAGATCAAAAATTAGTTCTTCATGTATTTATTTGGTTGCTAATCCGAGGCAACAAGAAATGTTAAATTATGCGCTAAAATCAGATACGACATGGAAGATTCTGAACCTGAAACTATTATATTAAAAAATTGGCCTGAAAAATTTTCTGATATTTTAAATGAGATTGGTGTTAGTGCAACTCCTAATGAGATAGGAGAGGGAGAAGTTGAGAAGGGAGATTACTATAGCAGGTTTTTCTCTCAAACTACTAGAATGGTTACCAACAAGGGTTCGTTGAAAATTTCTGACTCAAACATTGATGCAGTACAAATAATACAGAAGGGATAAAATGCAAGATCCAAATCCACTTCCATGGGGCGCTCAGGATAGGTTCCAAGCACATTTTGTTGTACAGCAAAACCGTGATGAGAAGTTATCACCAGGCAAAGAATTGGAATCTTGGCGTCTACGTCGTGTTGCACGAACCAGACTTAAAACCACAGGTCACTTTGGTTCAAAAAAAGTAGTTGGTGTGACATGGGAAGGAGGAAAACTTGCAGAAGATCTAAACACTGATTCAGGATTAAACGAAATGATTGTAAACCAG
>JAANXC010000080.1 GCA_018263495.1 Nitrososphaerota archaeon | reverse complement strand
CCTGTGGTTCAGATTCTACCTGTGGTTCAGATTCTACCTGTGGTTCAGATTCTACCTGTGGTTCAGATTCTACCTGTGGTTCAGATTCTACCTGTGGTTCAGATTCTACCTGTGGTTCTTCAACAGGTTCGGTCCNATGAGTTTTTTGAAATTCAGAAAGTATTTCTTCCGCGTCGCTTTTTTTGTTCTCAGGTTCCATTTTATTATAACCGTATTAGTATATGATTAAAAGTTTATGAACCAATTACTTTTTTCTCAAATTTTCTTTTTCAATATATTCTTCTAGAATTTTTTCAATGTCCTCTTTGTTTGATGTTGCTGCTCTCGAAACAATTTCAGCATCATCAATCTCATAACAATTCAAAATTTCATTGTGATCTTTGTAGACTAGCATGATTTTGTTTTGATAAATACAATGATACAATATTTCTGGTTCCATTTTGTCAGGCTGGATTTTAATTCCATCTTTACCAGATGATAGAGGATATGACATGATTGATTTATTTTTCATGTCACTTAGTTAATTGTCTTTTCGATATCATAATATCCCTTTTTGTATTGTCTAATTTATGAAGCAAAGAATTGTACTGCATATTGATTTTGATTATTTTTACGCACAATGTGAGGAAATTAGAACACCAGATCTAAAGACAAAGCCAGTAGTTGTCTGCATGTTCTCTGATAGAGGTGGTGATAGTGGCGCCATTGCTACTGCAAATTATACGGCAAGGGAGTTTGGGGTAAAATCAGGTCTATCAATATTAGCAGCAAAACAAAAACTAAAGAATAGAACTGATTCCGCTTTTCTGCCTGCTGACTTTGAATATTATTCAGACATGTCTGAGAAATCTATGAATATAATCAAAAAATTTGCTGATGTCTTTGAATATGTTGGACGGGACGAGGCTTATCTTGATGTGTCAGAAAAAGTTGAACTAGATTTCACCAAGGCTAGTCATATTGCACAGCAGATTAAAAATGAGGTTAGGGAAAAAACTAAACTTACATGTTCTGTAGGCATATCACCTAACAAACTATTATCAAAAATTGCATCGGGCTATAAGAAACCTGATGGATTAACCACTGTCACTCCAGACAATATCTCTGAATTTATGGGTACATTAAATCTAGGGGACATACATGGTATCGGAAAAAAGACGCAGCAAAAACTAGCGGAGGAAAACATTGAAACTATTTCACAGGCAAAAAGCCTAGACATTTTTGCATTGATCAATATGTTTGGTAGAAAATCTGGAACGTACATCTACAATGCCATAAGAGGAATCGATGATGAGCCTGTAACTATAAGAGCACCTATGTTACAATTAAGCAAAATTTCCACATTAAGGGAAGATTCAGTTGATTATGTATTTCTGGAAAAAAGTCTTCTTGTATTATGCGAAAAATTGCATTTGTCTATTCTCAAGGAGAATAGGATGTTCAGATCAGTTGGAATACATCTCACACAAGATGATCTTTCTACTAAAACAAGATCTAGAATGTTAAGAAATCCTACGCTCAGTTTAGATGAACTGAAAAAAGTGTCAAGACAACTACTCAAGGAGACACTTGAGGATCAATCTACATTGGTGAGAAGGCTCGGTGTCAAGGTATCTGAATTATCAGATATAGAAGGTCAAAGTGATATAACAAGTTATTTTTGAACTGATGCCTCTTTTTCCTTCATTCGTTTTGTTTCAATGGCAGTTACAACAAGTAAAAAGATGAACAGCCACGGCAAAAACATTATTTCTCCAGCAATTGAATGATATTCCTCAAATTCAACTGGGTTTGTAGAAACCTTTAACGCGAATACTGATAACGAAAAAATCCTAATTAAATTAATTATAATTGTGCCTATTATTCCTAAACCAAAATACATAGCTTTCCTGTTACGCGGAATGTTCATCTTCAGCAAAAACGCCATCATCACAAGCGAATAGATGATTATGCTATGCACACCAGCTGATGGCCAAAAGACTTGCAGTACAAATGGACCATAATCACCTTTCAAAAACATAATGTTATCTCTTCCAGTGGCAATTCCAAGTTCAAGTGCGTTAATGACCCACACGTTTGCTTCAACTAAATATGGGACAAAATATTGTAATGGACCTAATGTATCAAATGGAAAAAATGTATCTAGTGATAAGATTATAGCACTTCCTCCAAGAAAAACTGGACCTGCAATAACTATTCTAATCCATTTTTTGCCAAACAAAATTACCGCGGCAGAAATTACAAAAATTGTTATTATTATAAAATCCCACAACCATTGCCAAGAATAAATACAGCCCTGAGGATTTGCCACCTCACAACCTACAACATTAAACGCGGGTGCCGCATTCAGTATGTAATCATGTAATCCAAAGTCTAATGCCACAAAGTAAAATATTGTAGCAACAACTAGCGGAATTCCAAAAATTAAACGGTTTTTTGAAACTACAAATTTTATTCCTACAATCTCTGCCACGATAAATGCAAGCCCAAATAGAAATCCACCGCGTCCTTGATTCCAGCTCATACTGAACGTGTCTGAATATGCAATAAACACAAACAAAATTGGACTTGCAATTAACAGCATAGCAAGTATTGTATTTTTGTGCATCATTGTCAATTCAAAAAAGTTCAATAAATACGCTATACAGAAAAATCGCTTTAATACTACTAAAAAAAATCAGAAATTGATTTTTGCTTTAACATCTTAAGCAACCTGCCCTTGGAAAGCCATTCAGATTTACTCACACTCATTCTCTTTGATGCACAATTAGTACCGTCATCAAAACTTTCTGCAATATATGGCTCTTTTTTCAATGCTGCACGAATGGCTTCTCTAATCTGCCAAACGCCAACAGGAACTGCGTACTCTGGTCTAATTTCACGTAATACCAGAACAGCTGCTTGAATCTTTTTTTCTGCAAGATACTCTGCAACTCCAAGCTTCGCTGCAAAATATGCGCCAGCTATTGCAGGTGGATGGTCAATACCTCTGGCATCTTCACTGTCTGAGCCGAATCCTATACTATTTCCGTCATGCCATGCTTCCTGCATTTCAAAAATCCAGCGATGAGGAAACAAAATCACTGAAAACATATTTCCTAAATGATCATGTGAAAAAACCCTGCATGAATCGATTAAATCAAATTCTAAAACCTCAGACACAAGTGATTTTGATATTATGTCATCAGTAGCTGTAATACTCCATTTTGTTGGAACTAGCCTTCTTTCCTTACCAAACATTCCAACACTAAAACATTTTTGAATTTTTGAAATCTCAATGCCACTGTTATACAATGTAAGCACTGCATCCTGTGCCATTAAATCATGATCATAGTAAACACGTTCAATTGATTTTTCTGCCCTACCACCCGAGAACTTGGCAGATTTTATATCACCAATAGGACCGAACGGTGGGCTTTCTCCATCAACAGTGGTTACCGAAAATGTAGTTTTATGGAATTGTAAATCAGAATCTATTGAACGTGAAGACATAGCAACTTCATGAAGATTTTCAATAAATCTACCCTCTGTTTTTTCTATAGATAATTTTTGAACGCCTCTAACTAAATTTAATCTAAAGTTTACAATTTCTTCGAGACTTTTTCCAATCCACTGTTCAGGATAATCAAGTAAAGTTGTATCTCCATGTATAGGTGGTAACATTGGTCCAACACCAACCTTAGGATATCCATATGATCCAACAAAGACTGATGGAGGACTGGAACCGTCAATTGAATCTGATGCAAAAAGATTTCCGTATTTTGAGAGGTATTCCTGCCAACTGTTTTGAATTCTTTCTCTTATCTCAGAACTAGAAAAATTTGATGCTATTCTCACATATGTTGTAAAAGACCAATGGAAATATCTTCTTTGTAGAGAAAATTATTGACCAATCATTAGCGGTTGCTACGTCAAGCACCAAAAATAAATTGTGCTGTTACTTGTCAATCTACATGATCATTGTAGACTGTAAAGACGTAGAGTCAATACTTCATGAACTTGCAATATATGTTTCAGACCAGGTTGCGGCTGTTCCCGCAATGAAATTCCACCAGTTTGTACTTGCACCAATTATGGATGATGAACCAGTTGATCAGAATGAAGTCATTACGGCAGTTAAAGAATTCTTAGAATCGATAGGAGAGAAACATAACTTTGGCGTAATCTCAAATGGAAATAATGTTATTATCAAATCTATTTCTGGTAAAAAAATTGAGCGTGAAGCAAAACCAGTTGGTCAGATGTTTTCGTGTGCACATTGTGGTCATGTGACCAGATATGAGGTGGAGCATAACAACCATGTCAAAATACATTATTTGTAGCCAAAATCACCCAGTTATCCAAAATTTTCCCTATTGGACTGTTTATATTCATAAAATCCCAATCGAAATCATGTCTAGTGGAAGCCATCCACAATCACAGCATCTTTGCGCCGAGTGTGGAGCCTCGTTTTTTACCAAGGAAGGGCTTGAGAAGCATTTTCAAAGGCAGCATGGAATTTACTGTGAATCCTGCCCAATTGATACGGCAGTACAAAAAATCACGGATATATTTAGGCAAAAAAAATCTAATCTAAAATGAGCAAAAGAATTATCGTTTCAGCGGCATTTGTTATTATTGTAATAATTGTAATTGTTAGCTTTGCTTCATACCAATCTAATTTGCTTGAGATGCATGACAGAGATAGGTATATGGAAACTATTATCGCATCACAACAATCATCACTGGTCAATCTTGAAAACGGTTCGCCACCATTAGGTTCAGAGAGCGCTCCTATCACAATAGTAGAGTTTGGTGATTATCAGTGTGAAGCTTGTTATGCTTGGTTTCATAATACTAGAGACACTCTAATTGATAATTACATAGAAACGGGAAAGGCAAAACTAGTTTTTATAGATCTGCCATTCTTAGGGCGTGACTCTCCAAGAGCTGCACAAGCATCTTACTGTGCAGAAGATCAGGAAAAATATTGGGAATACCATGCAATGCTTTACAATTTCCAAGATGGACACCCTGACAGTGGATGGGCTGATCGAGACAGACTAAACTCATTTGCATTTTCGCTTGACATGAACATGGATGAATTTAACGAGTGTATGGATTCTTCAAAGTATAAACAACGTGTCAAGGCAAACTATGACGAATCTGTAAGAAATGGTGTACAATCTACCCCAACATTTATCATAATTTCAGAAGATGGGAAAAAAGAGCAATTTTCTGGTGCACAGCCATACTCTGTTTTTGCAGCGACGATAGCGTCAATGCCTTGAATTGAACAAAAACAATCTATACTTTTTGAGTGAGTAACGCTGAAAACTCGTTTTTAATAATTAAGGCCATAAAATAACTATCACTACAAAGACAGCGCCAAACACATTCGCTAACACTAAAATCTTTTTGAGAGTTGGTCTTTTCATAATTATTCAAATCTGACTAAAGATTATGATAGAAACAATAGCAATTACAATAGGAACAACATAATATCTGCGAATTGGATTAGTCATAATATTCTAAGATTAGACTTTATCTTAAAAATTGTGGATATTCTGGAATAAACCATAATGTAAAATTCAATAAAATTTTTCCTAGTATCAGAATCGTAGCTGATTTCCAAATGATCGATTCGAAATAACAATTTAGACAATCTTTGATAACCTAGTTTCCTATCCATCTGAATTTTTACTATATTTTGTTTAATGACAAAAATCTACATACCAATCAGGCCTAACAGAAGTACTTCTGAAGCTAATGAAGAAGACGAAGAAGAATAGACCTAATTAAAAACTAGTAGAAATCAAGTCTTAGATTTTTTACCACATTTTTCGCATTAAGATTCACTGTGATCCCATGTGGAATAATATTCCGGACTAATTTCCAAGATTGCTGACTGACCAGCTCTTACTCCGTCCATCAACATTTTTGCAACCTTGTTCTCCAAGTTACCAGTATACTTTATCATAATTCTTTCAGCAATCGGTATGTTGTCTTCAACGTCAGTTGATATTTTTACCAAAGCTTTTCCCCTGACGCCCCTGTATGGAAGATTCTCATCGTCGATACAAAAGTACACCATGTTCTTCTGTTGAATGTTTTGAACTTTCTTTGATGTCTTGGATGTTTCAACGTACAGTTTTTCGTTTTCATACAAAAACCATACAGGATGTATGAACGGATCACCGTTCTTGCCGACAGTGCCAAGTAAAAGATTTAGTTTTTTATCTGTGAGAAACTCAACGGTTTGTTCTTCTGTTAACATGGAACCAAAACCTGGACTGCCATGAACTATTTTCATGAATTTCTCAATCCTCTTTTTTCCAATCTGATACCCAATACTTCAAAGAACACTTTATCAATTCTTTTTTGGTATGCTTTCTTAGATCCCTTTTACACTTGGGACAGACTGAATCCATGCTTATCCATAGAATCATCTCATAAAAAAACCAAAATTATGCGTCTCGTGCCTAATCTATATAGAATTGATAGATCGCATCTATATACTACAATGACGTAATACAAGTAAGCGTGTTGAGGGTAACGCCGGGCAAATTCTAGATGAAGCGCCCAAGAATAAACCCTATAATACCGTGAAGACAGTTTTTTTTTCTGTCTTCAAACCGGTAGTTTTTCTCTGAAAACATTCAAGTGTTCTAATGATTTTTGTTTTAAAGATGCTAAACCGTATTGTTTTATTTTTTATCTTTCTTGGAATATTTTCAGCTTCGTTTGCAATAGGAGCTGAGGTTCAAGTTTCTGAGGAAGAGAGTGCAATAGTTTTGGAAGAGTTTGAAACATTGCTTGCCGACATAGATGCCGTTGGGATATTTACCCACAACACATTTCTTTCACTTCCAATGTTCATTCCAGGGTTTGGCGTTGCATGGGGTGCATTTGCAGCATTCTCTACTGGAATGGCTTTTTCAGTGCTAAAGGATGCCAGTCCGATGCTCGCAAACGTCCCCTCCCTGACAGTCCTATTCATGTCTCCCTTTGGATTGATGGAAGTTGCGGCCTATTCGATAGCAATGTCCCGCAGCTATATGATCGTCCACAAGATGATCAAAAGGATGCCAATACGCCCAGATTACCGCATAATTGGGCTCGAGATTGCAATTCTGATTGGACTGCTACTGACAGGCGGGTTTGTCGAATACCACTTTATTGAAAGTATCCC
>JAANXC010000008.1 GCA_018263495.1 Nitrososphaerota archaeon | reverse complement strand
CTTTGTACACTTGATATTTCTTGTCGAAATTATGATATTCCTTCTTGCAAATTTTAATTAGAGCATCCAAAGAAACTTTCTTCCCGTCTTTAGTGATCTTAATTTTTGAGGTTTCTTGGAGGTAGCATCCCTCGATAAGATCTAAAATTAGCGGAACGTTGATGTCATTTACATTTGGCTTTGGAATACCTATAGGCTTCCCAAAATAACCATTAGCAAATAAATCCCTAGACTCTCGTCTATCCCAAACAACTATTCTGTTTTCTAATAGTTCGCCTTTCAAGTCAAAGACTTAGTGCCAATAAAATGAATGAGTCAGAAACTTCCTGGCATTTGTCAGCCATTTCTTCTATCAATTCAATGACATCTTTCATTAAAAGCAATTCTTTCGTGTCAGTAATTTCATTCAGAACTGTAATTGTCATTATACGGTATTTGTTGTCAATGTCACGCTCAATTTTTTGTGTTTCTTGAGCAAGTTCGATAGATTTACCAGAATCAACGTTTAAGCTTCTGATAATTTCATTTAATTTGTATATTTGATCAACCACAAGTTCAATAAGTTCAGTCAAGTCTTTATCTAAATGAGAAGTTTTAATTGTTGAAACTTTGATGTTTGAAAGTTTGAAGGAAATGCCAGTAATATAACCACCAATTTCATCCATTGTATATGCGGTATTTAGAAGATTTTCTCTGTTCATGATCAATCCTCCAACATCTGCTACATCTCTTGTAATTTTGCGTCTAAGATTTTCTACTTCTTCTTCAATACTTGAAATTTGTTCAAGTGCATTTTTTATTCCTGCTTTATCCTTTTTTACCAGCATATTTGGTAGTGTTGAAAGTACTCTACCTGCATTAAGAATTCTATTTATCTCATCTTGCAAAACTGCTAAAGCTTTTCTCTTTGCTTGAACTTCTAATTCTCCGCTATACATAATGAATTAGTAGTTATAATGCCCTTTTCTAATTTATATCATACTTTTCTCTGATGAATGCTCATTTTTCATGATTGATTTTAGATTGTCTCTTATACAATGCAAATACTTCTTCGCCTGTAGAAGCATCCTCAACCGCTTTTTCATATCTAATTTTTCCTGTGAATTTTGGGAATCTTAATGCAAATCCACTAGATTTTCTAATTAAATCCAGTCCAGTTTTATGAATAGGGCTTAACGTTATTTCTGATGCAACAATTTCTAAAACTAATTCAGGTTCGAACCAAATATCCGCTTCCATCTCACTTACGATTCTAGGATTTTTTTTGAGTGTAACTTTGTTAGAGAGAATTTGGTACAATTGATCCAAACTTTCATCAGTAAAACCTGTACCAACTTTGCAGATACTAGGAAGATTATCCTTTTCTGGATTGTATGTCGCTAATAGTAACGTGCCATATAGACCAGTTCTTCGACCCCTTCCAAAGTATGCACCTATAACAATTAAATCTAAACTGTCACCTAATTCATTTCTATATTCACGTTTAAGCTTTAACCAATTACTACCTCTCGTTCCAGCACGATATGGTGCACTGGGAGCTTTTAGCATCAATCCCTCACAACCAGCATTAATAGAATTTTCTAGAAAATCTTCAATCTCATTTTCATTTTTAACAAACAACATTGGTACAAGTTTTGAAAAGTTATCTTCATGAACTATTTGTTCTAAAATTTTTCTTCTTTCAGTATACTCTAAATTTAAACAGTCTTTCTTATCATAATATAGTACATCAAAAAAATTAACTGTGATTGGGTATTGCAAAACAGCTTCATCCAATTTGTGTTTTCTTCTTCTGTGCATTAGTTCTTGAAATGGTAAGAATTCCCCAGTGTTTTCGTTAATAGGAACAATTTCTGCTTCAAAAACTCCTTCATTTACATTTAGGGTTTTTCCAATACGTTCTACAATATCTGGATAATATTGAGTAATATTTTCTAATCTGCGCGAGAATAAAACTATCTTATCAGATTGTTTATGGATTTGTACACGTTCTCCATCTAGTTTGTATTCTGCTACAAACTGTTCTGGCATTTTTTTAATAACATCTTTCTCGCTTTGAACTCGATCTGCTAGCATGGGTCGTATAGGACTAAATAATGAAATTTTAATTTTTTTTATTTCATCAATTCCATCTGTAGCAACTATTAGGGATACTTTTCCTAAATCACTTGAAACATTATACGCATTTTCTATTTGTACTCTATTCTCTTTTTTTCCAGTAAATGCAATGGCAAGTGCATCCATAACAGTATTTTCCGCTATTCCTAAGCGTAATGTACCTAGCAAAATTTTTAACACGAATTTTGCTTCTAATGGGGTTGCATCATTTAGCAAACTTGAAATATATTTCATTTTCAAGTCTTGTGAACCCTTACCTTCCAACTTTGCAATCTTGAATAAAGTCTCATAAACTCTTTCTACTGTAATTTTTTCTGCTGTAAATGTAGTTTGAGTTTTTATTTTTAGTATGTTTGATGCAGTTAGACCCAGATCACCACCCTCTCTATAATCATCTTCAATTTTTTTAATTGGTAAACCAGCAGATTTTGAAATAGCACGAATTGCAAGTTTTTCAGCAATTCCTAATTCTACACCCTCGAAATTAGGTCTAATAATTCCCTGTAAGAGGTACACAACATTCGGGATAATTTTTTTTGGTGTTTTTTTTAATAATTCAACTAAAATATTTGTGAGTTCAATGCGCTTTGTTGTTTTCTCCATCATTTCAAACATTTCAGAAATTATTGAAAATTCCATCAGGTTTTTTTTGTATTCTCAAGTAATAAATTTGAGCCTAATATCATACTAAGATTGTATATAGTAAATTCTATGCTGGTAGATTTAGATATATTTGAAAATAATTTTTTTTGGGGAGTTTTTCTGTTTTGTTACCATAGCAAAACTGTGTAATGGGTATGATTTTTTATAAGACTTCATGAAGCTCCATGCCACATCATGATTCTTAAATTCAGTTCTCAATCCATCTATCTGTGATTCTTTTCCAAATATGTCAAAAACTATAACTTGGTATTGTTTTGGAATTTTATGTGGTCTTGCTTTAAACAACCATGCTAGGGCAAATAAAAATACCATTCCAAGTATTACTACTCCTCCAGCATCTTTGAAAAATGACCAAATTATATCACGAACTGTTTGACTGAATAATACAAAAACAAAATTCGAAAAAGCTATTACAGAAATGTATGTTATAGCAAATGGTTTTAGATTACCAAATAATTTAGATATTTTCATAAATTCACATCGTCTTAATTTCATTTAACCTTTTTTAATTCATTTAATCTGGATCTTCGTAAGATTCCTTTCTTTGGTCATTTTGTTGTTGATCTTGTATAGGCTTCATTTTACTATGTAATACATCCATTACAGCTTTGTATCCCTCAGCATATTCTAATTCAGATGGTACAAGCGTTGCAGGATGGATAAATCCTTGGCTTCTCATTGTCAATGCCTTTTTTGTAGCAATTTCACGTATGTAATCCCAATCTGGTGTTGAAAAGCCATCAAATGGACCAGTCAGTTTACCATTGTGCATGCTGAAAACCAACGCTTCAACAATTGGAATACAAAAGTTAATTGTTGCAGCTGAATTGATCTTAACTGGCATTAAAGGCATGTTATGACTACCACGTGTATTTCCAGCTACATAATGTGGATTACTGAATACACTTCCAGCCTCTTCAGTTGCGGGAAAGTTTTTTTGTGTTCTAACAAGGCATATTGGATCATCCTTACCGACATATGTACCAGCAATGTTATGCAGTCTGTCAGTTGATGCATCTAATATTGGTTCACCATCTTTTGTACGCACTGAATCAACAACGTAACGACCAGGGTACATAAGCGCCGCTTCAATTACCGGTTTATCTTCCCACAAAGAAAGATTTGCAATTTTACCCTCCTCAACATCCATGATGTTTATGTTAACACCCCTAGCAAGTGATTTGTTAACTATTAGACCTGTATTACTTAACGCATCAACAAATAACTTATAGATCGGGTAATTGAAAGCTCCAGGTTCAGTTTTATCTGCCGCAAAGACAGTGAATACTTCGTTTGGTCTTTCATCAAACTCCATTTCTGCTACACCTGGTCCCATTCCCTTGATGTTGCCCGAAAAAGAATCCTTTAGCAGATCCTGTCCAGCACCATACAGTCCTTCCTCTTTGGCAACCTTTGTACCAGCCATAAAAGCATTCCACGCAAGCTGATGAATTTCTTTATTATCAATTCCTTTAGTGTGAGTCATAACAATGTGAGAATCATCTCCACAATATCCAATATAGTGGTCAATTAACAAATCTCCAGCATCTTTTACAGTTTTTCTTATCGCATTAAGAAGTCCATCACTTGGTAAGGTATGACCTCCTATTCCACCGACATCAGCTTTAATCACTGACACTGTTATTTTCATGAATTTTTCATACCTGTCTTTGATTTATAGTATATGAAATTTATAATATATTTCAAAGAAAAAAAGCGGAAAACCAAGTGAACACTTGTAAAAAAACGAAATGTTATAAAGCCCATTTCGCTTTGAGTTCGATATGGCAGACAAAGACCACCTGAACATGATAATCACTGGTCATATAGATAATGGTAAGTCTACTACTATGGGTCATTTTTTGTTGGATCTTGGTGTGGTTGACGAAAGGACAATAGCTGCTCATGCCAAAGAATCAGAAGAAACTGGAAAGGGTGATTCTTTCAAATATGCTTGGGTTATGGATAACATCAAAGATGAGAGAGCAAGAGGTATTACAATCGATTTAGCTTTTAAAAAATTTGAAACTCCAAAGTTTTTCTTCACATTAATTGATGCACCAGGTCACAGAGATTTTGTAAAAAACATGATCACAGGGGCATCTGAGGCAGACTGTGCTGTTTTAGTACTTTCAGCAAAGGAAGGTGAAACAGATACTGCAATTGCACCTGGTGGTCAAGCTAGGGAACATGCATTTTTATTAAAAACACTTGGCGTAAAGCAAATAATTGTTGCAATTAACAAGATGGACGATAGTAAATTTTCTGAAGATGCTTTCAATACTGCAAAGCAAAAAGGTGAAGGACTTGTGAAGTCAGTAGGTTATAAGCTTGATGAAGTACCATTCGTTCCAGTCTCTGGATGGACAGGAGACAACCTTGTAAAAAAATCTGAAAACATGCCGTGGTATAAGGGCAAGACTCTTTTGGAAACCTTTGATGACTTTAAATCACCTGAAAAACCAACTGGTAAGCCTCTCCGTTTACCAATACAAGATGTTTATTCAATTACTGGTGTTGGTACTGTTCCAGTTGGACGTGTTGAAACTGGAACAATGAAACCAAATGATAAAATCATTGTTATGCCATCTGGGGCCGCGGGCGAAATAAAATCTATAGAAACACACCACCAAGAAATGCCATCGGCATCAGCTGGTGATAATATTGGTTTTAACTTAAGAGGTATTGAGAAAAAAGATATCAAAAGAGGTGACGTTCTTGGAACTCCTGATAACCCACCTAATGTTGCTACGGAGTTTAGAGCACAAATAATTGTAATTCATCATCCAACAGCACTTGCACCTGGTTATACACCTGTCATGCACTGTCACACTGCTCAGGTAGCTGCAACAATAACTGCATTTGAAGCTAAAATTAATCCTGCAACTGGAGCAGTAGATGAAAAGGATCCAAAATTCCTTAAGGTTGGTGATTCTGCAATTGTTAGAATTACACCAGTTCGACCAACATGTATTGAAACGTTTGAAGAGTTTCCAGAAATGGGACGATTTGCGTTACGAGATATGGGCTCTACCATTGCAGCTGGTGTTGTTAAAGAAATTACTAAAAAACATACAGCATGAGTCTAGGATATGACTCAGCCCGCTCGCGTTAAACTGACAAGCATAAGTTTATCAAGGCTAGGCAATGTTTGCACTGAAATTATGAACATAGGTAAAAAGGCAGGTATTAAAATTAAAGGTCCTATCCCACTTCCTGTAAAACGTCTAAATGTTGTTACTAGAAAATCTCCATGTGGTAGTGGCACGGAAACTTATGAAAAATGGGAAATGAAAATGCATAGAAGAATTATTGATATTAGTGCAGATGATAAAGCAATGCGTCAACTCATGAGATTAAAAATTCCTGATAATGTTTATATCGAATTATCTCTTACGTAGCCAGACTTTTTATTACAGATTTAATGTGTGATGTTATGGTTGATGAATCTAGCAACGAAATGAATGACGATATCACTACAGATGATGTTATAGAAACTGAAAAATTTGATGTTATTTACTCTTGTTTAAGATGTAATACAAAAGTAAGTAATTCTGAATTAACTAGACTCCCAGAAATAAAATGTATTTGTGGATTCCGAGTTTTTACCAAAGTCAGACCACCGATTGTCAAAACTGTAAAAGCAATATAGAACTATCTATCAATTTTGTATGAGTGGTTTTTCTTCAGGTGGTCACGCATTTCTGACATACTATGAAAATTTTCATTGCATTCTTTACAATCATACGGTGAGTTTTTGAAATGTTCTATTTCCTGATGGTTCATCAGTTGTTCGTGCCGCGAAAATTTTTTCTTACATACTTCACATTCAAATTTTTTAAAGAGTCTCATTTTCTATCTATCTGTGCTTTCTGAGCATCCCAACAGTTTTTACACAATTGTCCCTTGATTTTCCAATTGTTTTTTGGATTATATCTAATAAAACCAAGTTTAGTACCACAAACACCACAGAAATTTTTTTCCTTGTTAAAATCCAACTCTTTTTCATCAAAACATTTTTTGCAAAGTAAGCCAATCATATCCCACTGTAATCGTGGTTCCCATAAATCGGTCACCTTGCGTTTTACCCCACAATTGATACATTTTTTTATTATTGAGGCATCATAGGATTCTTGCATTTTGTCTTGCCAGCAATCGCTACATAGTGGAGATTTTACATCCCATTCTCTTTTTGCCTTATTTTTATGAATAATTTGTTTGTTACAGACAGTGCAATACGCTGGTTTGCGGCTAAATATGCCCATTACGCTTCTAATTTTTTAAAAATATAATATCCTTTGCAACAAATTTTAATCATAAAAAAGTGATTTTAAAAAATTTGTTTATTTGATTTCCTCTAGGATTTTTTCTACTGCTTGACTAGCATTAATCATACCGCGTTTTTTAGCATATTTTTCGATCAATTTGTATTGTTCTGCATCGCAACAAATCGGCATCGTTCTTTTTGTCATAGCCAAACGTATTTTTTTTAATTAATATCCTTTACTCTTTGAATATTTCAAAAAGTATTTGATGGGTGAGCAATAATTCACATTATGAAAAACCGTCAGATCTTAGTTATTGGTAATAATGATAATGGCTGTACTCCAGAATTAGAAAAGATTGCGTACGATCTTGGATCAGAAGTTGCAAAATCTAATTCTGTTTTAATAACTGGTGGGCTTGGTGGTGTAATGCGTGCAGCATGTCATGGTGCACGAGAATCTGGTGGTACAACAGTTGGAATAATTCCTCAAGATAATCCATCTCATGCAAACGAATTCTGTGACATAGTAATACCTTCTGGTATGGGTTTAGCTCGTGATTTTTTAAACGCACTTTCCGCGGATGGTGTGATAGTTATTGGTGGTGGCTCTGGAACATTATCAGAAATTTGTGCTGCATATATGTACAAAAAACCTATTGTTACACTCAAAAACTCTGGTGGAATTGCATCAAAATATGCTGACGAATATCTAGATCATAGAAAAAATGTAAAGATTGTTGGTGTAGAAACTCCTCAGCAAGCAATAAAATACATTTTAGAACAGATTAACACATAGATAATAAAAGAGGATCAGGTTCATAAAACGTACCATGTTTATTAGATAATTTTTTTAACTCTTCTACAATTTTTTGCATGTCCATTTCTTTTGCTGTCTCAAACAACGGTTTTTTTAAACCGAGCCCTAGGCTTGCAGCCTTTTCAATCTCGTCAATATCACTAGCATTGTTTGTGATAAGCCATGCCGCATTATTCAGAATGTTTGCAATGATTTGTATAGGATCACATTTTTTTGCTAATTCTTCCGAAAGTGGTATTCTTTCATATTTATCATCAGAATATTTGTAAAAACCTTCACCGCTTTTTTGTCCCAATTTTTTTTCATTGAAGAGTTGTTCAATTTTAGGATGTGGCGAAATTACTTTTTTATCTCTAACATGCATCTCTACAGTTGCCTTATGAATTACATCTAACCCTGTAAAATCAGCTAATTCAAAGATACCCATTGGAAATCCGAGCCTGAATTTTACCGCAGAGTCGATTTCCGTCTGTTGAATTTTTTGCCTTTCCATCACATAGCAGGCTTCATGAACAAGCGGTATGAAAAGCCTGTTCACAATAAATCCTGGAACGTCTTTTCTACAGGTTACAGGTATCTTGTTAACAGATTTTACAAAATTAATTGTGAGATTAGTAATATCATCTGAAGTTTCTTGTCCAGGTATTACTTCAACTAACTTCATTAGTTGAGGAGGATTGAAAAAGTGTATTCCAATAAATTTTTTCGGTCTAGATATCGTATTTGCAATTTCTGTTATGGGTAGTGTACTGGTGTTTGATGCAAAAACAACCTGATCACTAGCTGCTTTGTCTAGTTCTGCATACACCTTTTTTTTGAGTTCCATTATCTCTGGAACTGCTTCTATTACTAAATCACAATCATGAACAGCATCCTTCAAATCAACTATTGGTTTTATTCTTGAAAATATTTCATCTCGTTCATTTTCAGAAATTTTTTCTTTTGAGACAAGCTTATCTAAACTCCACTTTATTTTTTCCATTGCTTTGTCTAAGAATGGTTGCTCAATATCTCTGAGCACTACATTATAACCAGCCATTGCAGAAACTTGGGCTATTCCATGACCCATTATTCCGGAACCTAATACAGTAATGTTTTTGATTTCCATACCGTCCAAGAAAATTAATATCCTTTATAATATGTTTCATGATTACACAAAATATGGGATTGTTTGGCAAAAAAGCTAAAAATGAAACAAAATGTGATGTTTGTGACTTAGTATTACCAACTACTGAGCGATTAGAACGACATAAAAAAAAGGCACATGGTAATGTTCCAGAAAAGAAAATGGATGATTCTGGTGGTAGTCCTGGCGAAGGCGGGTTGTGGTAGTTTATTTACTGTAAAAAAATTGGTAGATTATTATGGAAGAGATGAGTGATGGAAAAAAATATGGGCTTATGTTCCTCTGCATATTTATCGCAGCTTTCATAATCATAGCTACTTTGATATTCCCATTTTGGAATTTAATTCGAGAAGATGTTTATGAAGAAGTTGAAATCATGGGAAATTGGACTACATGGTATGGCAGTATGTGCACTGTGGACACTTCAGATAATATTCCTAAAACAATTGATAACTGTGATAAGGAAGTAGGTGATATTGTTACTGTAAAATATGGCAAAGATCTTGCGTTTGCAGAAATTGTTAACCCTTAATGATTTAGTTTATACTTTATTCCTAATTAATTAGAATATGGATTGCATTTTTTGTAAAATCGCTAAAAAGGAAATTCCATCTAAAATAATTACAGAAACCAACAAGTCTATTGCATTTTTAGACGCATTTCCATTATCACGAGGACATACGTTGGTAATTCCAAAATGTCATTACGAAAAAGTTCAAGATATGACAGATATTGATAGCAATGATCTTTTTGATGTTGTGCACAAAGTGATTTCTAAAGTGGATAAACTTACAGGTTCTACATTATTAGCAATACATAACGGAAAGGACAGTGGTCAAGAAATTCCGCACGTTCATGTTCATTTAATACCACGAGAGTCACATGATCAAGCTGGTCCTGTACATAGTATGTTTAAAGACAGACCAAAACTTTCTGATAAAGAATTAGATGAGTTATGTACTAAAATAAAAAATATGTGATCATAACGGATAGATTCTTCGTCCAGACTTTCTTTCATTAATTTTAATTGCCTTTGTTGGGCATGTTTCAGCTGCATCCATTATTTTTTCTTCAGATGCACCATACTGATTATGAACTTGTGATTTTGGGTTAATCATAGTAAGTTTGTCAATAACAAAAACATTTGGAGCAATAGTTTCGCAGCTCAAACAGGCAATACATTGACTTTTTTCTACATGGACAGATAAATCGTGCTTATAGATCTTTGTCTCACTGTTTTGATTTTTTGTCTTAGGTTTTGGACTAGCTTTCTCTTCATTTTCATCCCAAAACGCCCTTCCATAATCATTCTTTTTAGCTTCATTCTTTCTGAGTTCATAATCTTTCCAAAATGATTTTTCATATTGTCTCCAAAAGTTTTCATCCATTTCAAAATCTTTTGTGAATTTACTCCAATCCTCTTCTGGGGAGTTTTGTTTGGCCGTATTTCGATATGTCTGAGATTTTTTCTTTGTAGTTTTATCATTATAATGAGAGTTTTCCAGTCTAGATTGGCTCTTTAAGAAATGATATGCATCTAATACATTTTTAAATCGTCGTCCATCACTTTCATTCTTATTTCTATCTGGGTGTAGTTCTAATGATAATTTTCTATATGCATATTTAACATCGTCAAAGCTAGCATCTGAATTTAGCATTAAAATTTGAATAGCTTGTGTCCTGTTCATGTATTTTTACCTAGTTAACATTCTTAAAAAGAATTTCATGAACATTTCAAGGTATTTTAGATGTAACATTTGATCTGAGATCTGATTCATACCATACTGTCATAGGCTTTCGATTCTTTGAGTAAAAATTCACAGCCAAATGTGAAAAAACTGAATTTTTTCTGACAGACCCATGTGTATGCAGTATTTTGCCCGGGATGTAAACCACATCACCAGAAGTCAAATTAACTGTTTTAGTTTTCGATATCTTGAATTTTGAAATCCCGCCACTCATTTTTTTATAATAAACCAAACTTCCCTTACCCTTAGTCACAATAAGCATTTGAGCACCAGTATGGAAATGAATCTTGGTTCTAGCTGATTTTTTGAATATTACGTGATACATATCATGCTCATTTGGTTTCGTAATACCAGAAATTTCACGAAGTGTTACTGGACCAGTAAAGTAGTCTTTTTTTACTT
>JAANXC010000079.1 GCA_018263495.1 Nitrososphaerota archaeon | reverse complement strand
TGTGCTCTTCCGATCTACTGATAATTTTATTTTTTATAAGATATTCAATACCAGATGTAAAGTCGACTGTGCTCTTCCGATCTTCAGCCCACCATCCTGCATTGTTTTTGATCCAGGATGGAATAGAAATATCATTTTGTTGTAGAAAATCAGGTTTGTTTGTAGGATTCTCAAATAGATTTAATGAGTATTTTTCCATTATTTTTTCCAAGGAATAAAGATAATTTTGGGTTATTTTGTTATCTGGGTCTATTTCTAAGGCTTTTTTAAAATATTGTTCAGCCTCTGAATATTCACCAAAATTTCCAAAGCCCAATCCCATACCATTCAAGGCCAAAACACTGTTTGGATTAATTTCTAATGCTTTGTAAAATTCAAGCATGGATAGTTTGTTAAAATTAGATGGATCACGTGGTGATACATTTTGTTGGGGCTGCATCGCTAAAGTTGATTCCAATCTCAAATTACTTAGTGCAAGACCCTTCATTTCAAAAATTTTAGAATCTGTAGGATAAATTTCCAGTATCTCATCAAAAATTTTTATGGCATTTTCATATTCACCTTTTAAAAATNGTTCTTGAGCTTCGGCAAGCAACTTGGTACGATCATCTGTATCTTGCGCAAGTGCAGAACCTGCAAGGAGTACTGTTGTAAGGGAGAAAATTACAAATAATTTTATAGAATTTTCAATCATACTTCCCATCACCAACTTGATTTTTCTCAAAAAAATGTAATTAAAATATATCTACTGATCATGTGTTATATCACCTACAAGTATTCTTTCAATTTTTTTACCCTTAGAAATTATCAATGCACCATCACTATCTATTTTTACCGCCTTCCCATTTAAATTGCCTTCATTAGTTATAATGGAAACACTTCTGCCTATCGTAGACGATCTTTTGGTCCATCCATTTTTGATTTTTTTTATATGTCCAGAATTAATCAATTGAAAAATATTTTCTAACTCATATAAGAACTGCTGAACTAATGGCAACGCATTCTCATTTTTTTTAACAAGTGTTGCAACACCATAAAAATTTGGAGTTTTTTTTATCATATTTGCCAATTCATGTGGTTTAATTTTAAAATTAATCCCAATACCTAAAACCATGTTTTCAATTTCATTTGATACTATTGATGTGTCTATCAATATACCTGCAATTTTTTTTCCTTTAAGTGTAACATCATTTGGCCATTTTAATTCTGGTTTAATTTTTAAGATTTTTTCTATTGCTATACATAATGCAAGTGATGTAGCAATAGGTACAAGTGTTGCATATGAGACATCAAATTTTGGATGAAGTATAATTGACATCCAAATTCCACCANCTGGCGATTTCCATTTTCGTTTCATTCTACCCCTTCCCCCGGTTTGTTTTTTTGAGATGACAACTGTACCATTCTCATTACTCTTAGATGCAATTTTCATTGCAAAATTTTGTGTTGTGTCTATCGTATCAAAATAATAAACTCTTTTTCCCAAAAATTCAGTATTCAAATTTTGGGTAACTTCCCATGGTAAGAGAAGTTCAGATGAATCTACCAATCTATATCCTAGATTTTGTTTTGATTCTATTTTATAGCCTAGCGAACGAATTTTTTTAATATCCTTCCATACAGCTACTCTACTTATTTTTAGAATATCACTCATGTCCTGTCCGGATAAAAACTCTGATTTGTGTGCCTTCAAAAATGAAAGAATTTTGAGGAAACTGAAATTATCAAATGAAGTAAGCATCATTAGGTTCTATACTAAAAATTATAAAAACTAATTTCTATTATAAGATCCATGGAAAGAGATTCTCATACTGACGAAGAAATCAAACAAGTATTTTCGTTAAAAAAAATAGCTGTCATTGGAATGTCTAAGCATTCTGCTAAGGCAGCACATTTTGTCCCAAAATATTTATCTGAGCAGGGATTTGACATCACGCCCATCAACCCTAACGCTACTGAGATATTAGGAAAAAAATCTTATCCAGATGTATCATCATTGGACCATCCTGTTGATGTGGTGGATATTTTTAGACCATCAGAAGATGTATTGCCATTTGTTGAAGATGCAATTAAAAAGAAACCAAAAGTAATTTGGCTCCAGGAAGGCATTCATAATTCTGAGGCTGAAGAACTAGCAAGGAGTAATGGAATTATGGTTATTTTTAACAGATGTATGTTAGCTGAACACCAGCGTCTTTTCTAATCATGGACCCTAATGATGATCCAGTATCACGCGCGGAAAGAGCATTATATGATATTCAAGAACTAGCGGATTCAACAGCTGAACATCATCCATATTGGGCATTATTGTACAACTGTTCTCAGATTTCCAAATCTATATTGGAAAAATGGAATGATGATCTAACTGAAGAAGATTTAAGCGAAATACGTTGGATGATTTCTGAGTTAGAAAATTCCTGCAACAAACTCAAAAATAAAGTAGACCAAGACAGCAAAGATAAATAATTTGTGCTCAGTTTTTACTTATGCCAATAAAAATTGGTCTCATTGGTAAGACAAACACTGGCAAAACCACATTCTTTAATTCATCAACATTGTCATCGGATGAAATTTCAACATATCCTTTTACCACTAAAAAATCATCAACTTCTGTTGGTTATGCTATTACGCTTTGCGTACATTCTGAATTTAATGTAAACGATAACCCAAACAATTCTAAATGCAAAGATGGATGGAGGTATATTCCGATTGAATTAATTGACTTACCGGGACTAATTAAAGACGCATGGAAAGGAAAAGGTTTAGGCAACCAATTTCTTTCAATCGCATCACAATCGGATGCTCTGTTACATGTAGTAGATGCATCCGGCGGTGTTGATTCTAGTGGACGTATAGCTGAAGTAGGTTCTGGTGATCCTGTTTCTGACTTTGCTGACATTGAAGAAGAGTTGAACATGTGGTATCACAAAATTCTTGAAGGTAACCGTGATAAACTTAACAAAATAGTCGAGTCTGATAATGATCCAGTGAATGCATTAACTGAACTGTATCAAGGTCTTGGTGTAAAAAAGAATCATGTGAAAGAAGCATTAAAGATTACTAAACTTGAGGAGAAAGATATTGAAAATTATGACATTCAAGACAGCAAAAAATTTTCAACTGAACTTAGAAGAATCTCTAAACCAACTTTGATTGTAGCAAACAAAATAGATGTCAAGGGTGCGGGTAAAAACTTTCAGCGTCTACGTGAAAGATACAATGACATGATTGTCGTTCCAGCAAGTGCTGATAGTGAGCTGAGTCTTAGACGCGCGGAACAAAAGGAACTGATCAAATATTCACCTGGCTCAGAACAATTTGACATTTTAAAAGCTGACGATCTGAACCAAAAACAAATAGATGCTCTCGATTTTATCAAAAGCGATATTATGGGAGAATACATGCGTACTGGGGTCCAATTTGCAATCAACGTAACGGTTTTCAAATTGTTAAAGATGAATTCCATTTATCCTGTTGCTGTACCAGAAAAGCTTTCTGATAAAAAGGGTCGCGTACTTCCAGATCTTATATTGCTAAAAGATGGTTCTACAATTGTCGATTTGGCAAAGGAGATTCATTCAGATTTAATCAAGGGTCTTCTATATGCAAAAGATCTAAGATACAATTTGAGGGTTCCAACAAATTATCAGTTACGAGATAGGGACGTTATTTCTCTTGTAAGTGCATCAAAAAAATAATTATTCCGCCTTAATTTTTTCTTGCTTTACCCAGGTAGTCTTATTTTTATGGTCAACAAAAATGATATTCTTCTCCGCAATCTTGGCTCTAATATTGTCCGCCTCCTCGTAGTTTTTTTGCATTCTATATTCATCACGTTTCTTTACCATCTGATTAATTTCATTTTTTTCTGCATCTGAAACTTTTAGAATTTGTATTCCCAGAATCGCTGACATTCTCTCAAATTCTGGTAAAATTATCCCCGCAGAGGTCTGTGTGATTTTTTCATCCGCAGCTATTGCATCAACTTCTCTGATTAATTTGTAATAAGCAGTCAGCGCAAGCGGTGTGTTAAAGTCATTATTTAGTGCGGAATCAAATGCTTCTTTGCATTCTTTTACCAGTTTTTCCGCTGTTGCTTCTTCACCAATGCCTTCAGATAATCTAAGTTCATAATAACATGATTCTATTTGCCTTAGTTTTGTAATATTTTCTTTTAGAAGTTTCTCGGAATAATCTATTGGTTTTGAATAATGGCCGGAAAGACAGAACAGTCTAATTACATTTGGACCCCAATCTTCTAAAACATGGTTTACTGATTTGACATTTCCAATAGATTTGGCCATTTTTTCACCGTTTATGGTTATCATACCAACATGCATCCAAATTTTTGCAAATTGTTTTGATGTGCTAGATTCTGATTGTGCAATCTCATTTTCATGATGTGGGAAAATAAGATCTCTGCCTCCACCGTGAATCTCAAAGCCATCACCAAGGTACTTCAAGCTCATCGCAGAGCATTCAATATGCCATCCAGGTCTACCCTTACCCCATGGACTATCCCATGATGGTTCAGATTCTGAAAACTTCCATAATGCAAAATCAATTGGATTATTTTTTTCCTCATCAATTTCTACTCGAGCACCAGAAACCAAATCATTAATCTTTTTCTTGGATAGTTTCCCATATTCAGAAAATTTTGAAACAGAAAAATAAACTCCATTTTTTGTTACATATGCATATTTTTTATCAACCAGTTCAGAAATCAAATTTTGCATATCTTCAATGTGTTCAGTTGCCTTCGGGTATTTGGTAGCCCTTTTAACATTTAGTCCATCAAAATCATCAAAATAATTTTCAGTGTATTTAGCGGCAAGTTCTAATGGCGATATTTTTTCTTGTTGTGCTCGATCTATTATCTTATCATCCACATCTGTAAAGTTTTGAATAAATTCCACGGAAATTTTTTGTGATTCTAGGAATCTGTGCAGTACATCAAAAACAATGATTGTTCTCGCATGTCCTATGTGTGCATCATCGTAAACTGTTACGCCACACAAATAGATCCTAACTTTGTCTGAAAATTCTAACTCTATTTTCGTATTTCTGAGTGTGTCAAATATCTGCATTAATTTTCTACACTCTCTCAGGCAAAATTCTTTTGTGTTGGGTATTTTGGTACATCTGGTAAATCTTTTCTACGGATTTTCTTGAAATTTCTGTCTTTTGAATAGTCTCATCTACTGATAATTTTTTATCTATTAGGCAATATAGTGCAGAGTCAATCTCTTCATATGAATTGCCAATTTCTTCTTCTGCATCATGTCCTTTCCAGAGATTTGGACTGCTTTTTTTAGTAATTATGTTATTCGGCACACCGATAGTTTTAGCTAATTTGCGCATCTGTGTTTTGTAAAGTGACACTATTGGCAGTATGTCTGCACTTCCATCGCCAAACTTGGTGAAATATCCAATAAGATATTCGCTTTTATCACTTGTACCTAAAACTAGAAGATTTTTTAGATTCGCATAATAATAAATTATATTTGATCTTATTCTGGCGCGTAAATTTCCTAACGCAAGCTCACCTGGTTCTAGATAATTTGAGTATCTTTTATGAATAGTATTAATGTCAATGAGCTTGTAGTTAATTCCAATCTCACCAATAATCTTGAGTGCATCACCAGTTTCGCTAGATGGAGATATTACAGAATCAGGCATAACAAGTGCTAATACCTCATTTGTTTCAGATATTTTTCCGCATAGATATGCAACTGTCGCAGAGTCTATACCACCACTCAGCCCAAAAACAACCCCTTCAGCTTTTTTCTGTGAAATCTGATTTTTGAGAAATGACATAATGTCTTGCTGAATCTTTGTATAATCTTGCCTCAAAATTTCCTGCAGTATTTCCTGATTCATCGAATCATCTTTGGATCCTAGGCATAAAAATTGTTATCTAATCAATAATAGTAATTATTTTTTTCAATTAATCAATAATATTACATTTCGGATTTTTTATTAATTTTCAAGAAGGATAATTCATGATTGGCAAGCTGATTATAACGGCCATAATACTAGGTGGTGGAGCTTTCTTACTGTTATCTGACAATTTTGAAGAATATATTTCTCCGTATGCTAACGCAGCAGCCAGTGATATTGAAGATATGAAAAACGATCCAGCAGTACAAACAAAATTTCACCAGGCACTTGATGTAATCTATGAAAATATATCTAAAATAAAATTTTCATTAAATGATTTTTTTAGGGATTAATTGTTACTATAAATCGATGTATATTCCATCGTTTCTTTCTTCAACAGTATATGTTTGGAGTTTTACACCTTTCAAATAATCTTGAAGTTTACCTGTTTTAATATTGTAATGCCAAAAATGTGATGGGCATTCCACAATGTCACCATCAAGTTTGCCTGCGGCTATTGGGTTGTCTTGATGTACGCATATTCCGTCCAGTGCATGATATCCATCTTGATTGAAAATAGCAATCTTTTTACCATTAATATCAAATTCTTTTCCACTATTAGCAGCTATTGTATTTTTTTCAGTTACTTTTTTCCATACCATTCTGTAACATGATATTAGTTTAGGTAAAAAGTTTTTCAATATTGATAGGATTTTATATACAGAGAAAATCTAAGTTTACATTGAGTAAGGTAAAAAATCCAAAGTTAGCAAAGCAAGGAAAGATTTCTTATGAGTGGGCAAGATCTCATATGCAGATTCTAGATAATACTATAAATCGTCTAAAAAAATCAAAACCACTTAAGGGAATTACATTAGGATTTTGTTTACATATAACAAAGGAAACATCGGTTTTACTTATGGGCGCCAAGGAGTTGGGTGCTAATGTTGCATGTTGTGGTGGAAATCCGCTTACTACACAGGATGACATTGCAGCTTTTCTTGCTTCGCAGGGAATTCATACATACTGTTGGGCTGGACAAAGTCCTAAAGAATATGATTGGTGTATACAACAAGTTCTAAACCACAAACCACAGATTTTAACGGATGATGGTTCTGACATGAACATAAAAGCACATTTTGATAAAAAATATAATTCATTGAAAATTTTTGGTGCAACAGAAGAAACTACTGCAGGTGTAAACCGAATTAGAGCTGTAGAAAAAGATGGTAAGCTCCGCTATCCTGTTATCTCAGTTAATGATGCATATACTAAACATATGTTTGATAACAA
>JAANXC010000078.1 GCA_018263495.1 Nitrososphaerota archaeon | reverse complement strand
GTATTTACCATTTAATTTTTTATCCCAAGATACATACCTTGATGATTTTTCTAAATATGATAACCCAATTCTTCTGTCCTCAATTTTTTTCACAGTAATGTTGGATAATCCTTCGATTGCAATTTGTGCACTACCTAATTCAGCAACTGAATCGTCACCATATTCAAGTAGAACACGTTTGTAAAATTCCTCACCACGATTTTGATTTTTTAAAAACTCATCAAGAAATACTCTACGCATAGTTTTATCCGTTCTGCTATATCTAGACATGAGTGCGCCTCGATCAACTTGTTTAGGTGTTGTAATGACAAAAACAGAATTGTCAATATTCGAGAAATGTTTTAAAAGTTTTTTTCTTTCAGAAGATGAAAATTTTTCCTGCATTGTTTAATCATCATTTGTGGTGTAATAAATTATAGCGTAACAAAAAACACGATCAGTTTCGAGCCAAAAAATCCTCGTGTCTGTCTAAACTAATTTTTATTTTCAGAGTTTTCTTTCGTTCCTTTTATTTGAACCAAATCGGGTGATTTTGACTGTTGTGGTTTGGATTGCCATCTTATCAACACATCTTTGAATCTGTTTGCTTCCTCCTCGTTTTCAGTATACATTAGCGTTGTAACCCATCTGCCCTTGTTGCCAGCTGGACCACCAAGAGAGTTCATCCAGAAAGCATTGGGTAATGATTGTAGCGCCTTATTATCAGGGTCACGACTTAGATCAGTCCATTTTTTTGAAACAAATGCCAGAATTTGGTTTAACTCGTTTTTGTCAATCATATGGCTTATTGGATGTATTATAATTTTAAAATTGTGAATTCTCACGCACGATTATATTATTAGTTAATTTCTTCTTACAAAATCAGGAAACGATTTTTACACCTCGTAGGTTATATGGCAAATTACATCATCACGTATGACCAAGGAAGAAGTCTCAATCATTGGCAGACCTGTGAAGAATATGTATGGCACTATTATTGGAAATGTACTGGGTACACTTACTCATATCGATGGTCAAATTCAGACAGTTGGTATCGATTGTGGATCAGAAGGACTTAAACAAATTCCATACGAACAGCTTGTGTTACAAGGAGATATTGTGATCTGTATTCCAGGATGGAGGATAGACGCACAAAAGATTTTGAGAGAAAAGAGGCTTACACTTTCACGTCTTAAGGCATTGATGGGTATTATGTCAGAAGATGATACACAATCTGATGCAGACGTAATTCATGATACATACAAAACAAAATTGATGGAATTAGATGAAGCAGAATCAAAAGTAAGAGATGAATTATCAGCACGTTTGGAAGAATTAGATAGCCAAGAAAGGATAATTAAAGTAATGATGTTCGATGCAAAAGTGCAATTCAAAAGTGAAGAGATATCTGATTCTACATTTGAAACTATACAGAAACACTGTAACAACCTTCTTGAACGATTATCACATGAAAGAGTTGAAGTTGGTAATGTACAAAGGCGCATTGAGGAATTATCGTTAGAAAGTATAGAATTAACTCAACCTAAAAAAGAAATGGTACAGGAATCTGCTGTTTCCTATCTTGATTCATCAGGTAATACTTTAACAGGACAAGAATATGTTTTACCAAAACCACCAGCAGAAAACTCAGAATCAGCTCCACAAACCTATGCTGACCAGCAAGACAACCAAGAAGAATCATCAGAATCTAATGAATCTGATTGGATGTCCAGAATGGAACAAAATAACTAATTTAGTTTTTTAATTAGCCATAAACATCTGAATATCTATTAACATTTAGAAATAACCTACTTGTTTTATAATTGAAAACAATGGGTATGGATTCTTATAAAATCGGTTTAGGAAATTTAGATACAAAGACAAGAAGAAATGCTGAATCGGATAATATTTCATTTTGGAATGAAGAGGCAAAAAAACTTTCATGGTTCAAACCGTGGACAGAAACTCTTGTATGGAATTCGCCATTTGCTAAATGGTTTATCGGTGGTAAGATCAATGCATCCTACAACACACTTGATGTACATCAAACTAACATACCAAAAAAACCTGCAATACTCTGGGAAGGAGAGGACGGTACTAGTAGAACAATAACTTATGCAGATCTTTACACTGATGTTTGTAAATTTGCAAATGTACTAAAATCACTTGGAGTCAAAAAAGGTGATCGTATTACAATTTATCTTCCTATGGTGCCTGAACTCCCAATTACTATGCTTGCCTGTGCCAGAATAGGGGCTATCCATACGGTTGTGTTTTCTGGCTTCAGTGCAGCCTCATTAAGAGATAGAATTGATGATTCAAAATCTAAGGTGATAGTTACTGCTGATGTGGGGTACAGAAGAGGCAGTTCGATTGATCTAAAAGGGATTATTGATGAATCGATAAGTGGACTTAATTTTGTAGAACATGTTGTAGTTTTAAAAAGAGCTGAGGGAAATTTACAACTTGGTCCAAAAGATAGTCTTTGGCATGAATTAATGAATGGGTCATCTGATAAATGTGAACCAGAGCATCTTGAGAGCACTCACCCACTTTTCATTTTGTATACTTCAGGAACAACTGGGAAGCCAAAGGGTGTACTTCATGGGACAGGTGGATATCTTACTCATTTGAATTCAACATTCCAATGGGCATTTGATATCAAAGATTCTGACATCTTTTTTTGCACCGCAGATATTGGGTGGGTTACAGGCCATAGCTATGTGGTATATGGACCACTTCTTCATGGAGCAACTGAAATAATGTATGAGGGAGTACCTGATTATCCTGACACATCAAGAATATGGGATATCATTGATAGATATGGCGTAACAATTTTTTATACCACACCAACGGCGCTCAGAATGTTCATGAAGTTTGGTGATACCATTCCAAACTCGTTTAAACTTTCATCACTTAGACTTCTGGGAACAGTTGGTGAGCCAATAAATCCTGAGGTCTGGATTTGGTACTTTAAGACAATTGGAAAATCAAAATGCCCAATAATTGATACATGGTGGCAAACAGAAACAGGTGGTATGATACTATCACCACTTCCAGGGCTTGAAACAATTCCACTCAAGCCAGGTTCTGCTACAAGACCAATACCAGGAATTGATATTACTGTAGTTGATGAGCGTGGTAATGAATTACCTCCAGATACAAAGGGATATCTGGTGATAAGAAAACCATGGCCTGGAATGCTCCTCACGTTATGGGGAGATGATGAAAAATACAAAAATGTTTACTGGTCAAAATTTGAAAATTGTTATTATCCTGGAGATTATGCAACCAAAGACCCTGATGGCTATTTTTGGCTTCTTGGTCGTGCTGACGACATTCTAAAAGTTGCAGGACATCGTATTGGAACTGCAGAGCTAGAAAGTAGNCTAGTTTCACATAGAGATATTGCAGAAGCTGCAGTATGTGGAATTCCTGATGAGATAAAGGGTGAGGTGATAGTAGCGTTTACAGTTTTAAAGGAAAATGCAAAAAATGAGCCAAGTTTACTAAGAAAGGAACTTGTGGAAATAGTTAGGAATGGAATTGGACCAATTGCTACGCCACAACAAATCTATTTTGTAACAAAACTACCAAAAACTCGTAGCGGCAAAATAATGAGACGTGTATTAAAGGCAATTGCAAGTAATGAAAATGTTGGGGATGTCAGCACATTAGAAGACAGTGCAGCTGTTATGGATGTACAGAATGCGTTTACTGAACTTCAAAATGCTGTTAGAAAAAATAAGAGTTAGAAAAAAATCAGACGTTGTCTTTTGTTATCTCACAATATTTGTTGCTACCCTCAAAGAATTTTACACCATGAATAGGAATCTTGTCCTTCAAGTTCTCAAAAATCCACATCGCTATATTTTCCGACGTAGGAAAATCAAACATGCCATCAAGGTTTGTATGATCTAGCTGTTGGATAGTTTGCCAGCATATTTTTTTCATCTCATCAAACTCTATTACCATATTATCTTCATATGTTGATCCAGTTTTTAATTCACCGGATGCCTCCACAATTATTTTAGCTGTATGCCCATGTGGTTTTCCACATTTTGGATGACCTTTTAAGGTATGAGCAAAATCTATCTCAAATTCTACTCCAATTTTTGTTTGCATGTTTTATGAATATTTTTGGGGTTTGAAATACCTAGCGAATTAAAGATAATGTTTATCATGAGTTGTTTTTTAGATTTTTAGTATATTCTCTATAAGTTTGGAGTAGATTTAAACAACAAACATTCATCTTCTGCAGTTTTTGATATGCAGAATTTTCCATTGCTGCATCTTTTTTTGATTCATATTTTTTAAAATCTTCAAAAAGTGCCGAAAGTTCTTTTTCAAGAACAGTAATTTTTGCCTCGATTTTTAGTAATTCGTAACCTTTCGGTTCCATTTTGAATTAATACACGCATAACATTATAAAAAATCTTGCAGAATACATCTCAGGTTAAATATTTGTATAATGTAATACATCTATGGCTGAGGCATACATTTTGATCAATTGTGAGATTGGTTCGGAGGAGCAGGTCATAACTGCACTAAAAACTGTCGATGGTATAAAAGAAGTACACGGTACATTTGGTGCTTATGATATATTGGCTAAAATTGAATCTGCCCAAGTGGAGGATCTGCGTGAAACAATAACTTGGAAAATACGTAAAATAGACAAAATTCGTTCAACGTTAACCCTGATGGGTATTGAAGGACAAAGTTAATCAGTAATCACTAATATTAATTGCATTTTAATTTTATACTGAAGTGGATAAGATTTGAATATATTTGATTTAGCAGAGCAGAATTTTTTAATTACATTTGCTGCAGTTTTGGGAATTGGCTTACTGCAGGGCGCAATAATGGGTAGAGGTATTCGTAATCGCTTTCCAAGCCTAAAAAGGCATGCACGAATTGTTTCATCCTCATTACTAGTACTTTTTTCCATTAATGCGATACTTAGCGCGCTAAAATTTGCCGAGCCAATTAAATTTTCTATATCTGAATTCTCGATTCCAGCTACAACTGATGAAGCATTCTTATTAATTCTTAATCTCATAGGCATCAATACAGGTGTAGGAACTGTTATTGCAACCTTTATTTCTGTTACACTAATTATATTTTTGAGATTTGCTGATATACATAACATTGCAAGATATTTTATTTTTATTCTGAGTTCTATTGTTTTAATTGCATCATTACTTGGAAGATTTACAGATTTTGTTCCAACTACATTTCAGATAATGCTTTATTTCTTTTATCAAATAGGAATTACGTTAGGAATATTTTTTATAACTCGTCGTAAGGAATCTGATGTGTTATCAGAAATTAAATAATTTGTTTTATATTTTTTAAATGAATGATTAGAAAATAAAATATTATTATATTATAATAGTTTTTTTAGCCCTGCACATCTATTTCTAATCGTAACTTCAGTAACACCAGAGGCAATTGATATTTCTTTTTGTGTTTTACTTCCACCTGCTGAAATACAAGCAAGATATAATGCAGCGGCAGCTATTCCCATAGGATCTTTTCCCGCCACTATGCCTAGCTTTTTTGCTTTGTTTAGCATTTGGATTGCTTTTCGTTTGGTCTTCTCACCAAGTCCTGCGATACTTGCAATTCTAGATACGCCTTTAACAGGATCCGCTACAGGTATTTTAAGATCAAGTTCTCTGAAAACTAGCCTATAGCATCTAGCAACATCTTTTCTTCTGATATTTATTCCGTTTGCAATGTCATCTAATGTTCTTGGTGTCTCTGTATTTCTACATGCAGCATAAATGCAGGCAGCTACCAGACCATGAATAGATCTACCTTTGACAAGTTTCCTTTCAATTGCTTTTCTATAGATATATGCAGCCTTTTCAATAACTGAATCTGAAAGAGAAAGTTTAGCTTTCATTTTATCCATTTCGCTTAGTGCTTGCCGAAGGTTTCTTTCTGCTGATGAGTGAGCCTGAGAACGACTATCCCATGTTCTAAGTCGCTCTATAGATTTTTTCATAGATGAATCTAATGGTTTACCTGTTGCATCCTTATTTTGTTGTCCAATAATAGTTGAAAGACCCATATCGTGCATTGTAATTGATGTACCAGCACCAACGCGGCTTCTATCTGTACCACTATCTGAAAATGAACGCCATTCAGGTCCACCTTCGATGATCTTTTCTGGTATGACAAATCCACAGAAACTGCAGAATAACTCTCCAGTAGTATTATCTAACACTATTTTCGTTTTAGTGCATGATGGACAACGTTGTTTTGTAGGTGGTGTGTCTTCCATGTCTACATATAATAACAAAATTACAATATAAATGGTGATTGCAACCCATTCGTGTTTATTTGTATGTAGCTAAAGCTAATTTACTCTCATTTTATGGAGTATAATTTTACATTATGTTTTTGTTACTAGTTTAACAAACAGTAAGCATAATCTGTATTCGAAATTGATGGATACATCATACTTTCAGGATTTGTAGAGTGTCCCAACGAAATTGAATGACCTAATTCATGCGTCATGATATGTTCAACTGTGTCTACATCAAACAGTTGAAAGCTTCCATCACAACCATAACTACCAATCGCTACTTCTACTACACCTTTCCCTAAAGTAGCATGGCCTAGAACATCTTCTCCCAGATTTCTTACAACCCATGTAACCCAAACATTAGCTTCAAATTTTGCTTCGGTTGTATCAAAATTTACAACTGCTTTTTTACCATCAGTAGTGTTAAACTCATACTTCTCCCAAAAGATAAATGAATTTTNTAGTGTACTAACATGATCAATCGGCAGACCAGGTGGTTGGTCATTAATGTAAATCTTGTATCCAATTACATATCTATCAGTTTCTGGGTCAATCAATACATTTCTGTCCGGAAAAATTTCTGGCTTAGCAATAAACTGCTCAAGATTCCATTTGTGATAATCTTTCCAATATTTTATAATTACATACTCACTCGGGTTGATATTTTCAACATATCTATTTTGATTTTTTACATCATTCTGAATATCTTTTAAGTATTGTTCAAAATTCCATGCTTTTCTTTCCAACTCTTTTTGTATAAGTTCAGAATTTGTTGTAGCGTTAACTTTGATTACATTATTTTCAATCAGATATTTTATGCCTGATAGAAAGTCCTCATCATCTATCTGTCCGTCAGCCCACCATCCTGCGTTATT
>JAANXC010000077.1 GCA_018263495.1 Nitrososphaerota archaeon | reverse complement strand
CCTAAAGAAAAACCAAAGGCAGAAGCTCCTAAAGAAAAACCAAAGGCAGAAGCTCCTAAAGAAAAACCAAAGGCAGAAGCTCCTAAAGAAAAACCAAAGGCAGAAGCTCCTAAAGAAAAAAAGGAATAGGTTAACATAACAGAATTTTTAATTCTTAATCATGCATTGGAAAGATTCACTTCCTGATTGGTACATAAAAAAATATGGAAAACAACCATGTGTCAATATTGGTACTGCGGGTCATGTAGATCACGGAAAAACAACTCTAATTCAGGCACTAACTGGAAATTGGACTAGCGTACATAGTCAAGAGCTAAAAAGAGGCATCACCATACGTGTTGGATATTCAGATGCGGCATTTTACAAATGTAAAGACTGTGAATCGCCATTGGGATATTCAACTGAGCCAAAATGTCATAACTGTGGAAAAGAAAGCGAATTATCAAGAGTCATAAGTTTTGTAGATAGTCCAGGTCACGAAAGTTTGATGGCAAACATGCTTTCAGGTTCTGCATTAATGGACGGTGCTTTGCTGTTGGTTGCTGCAAATTCTAAAGTTCCACAGCCTCAAACAAAAGAACACCTTCTAGCTTTGCAAATATTGGGAATAAAGCAAATTGTAATCGTTCAAAACAAAGTTGATCTCATATCACACCAAGATGCTTTATCAAACTACTCTGAAATTACAAAGTTTGTAAAGGGAACAAAGGCAGCTAGTTCCCCAATTATACCAATTAGCGCACAGTCATCTCTTAACATGGATGCTTTGATAGGTGCTATTGAAGAAACGATTGAAACACCAGTTAGAGATGAAGCTAGTGACACTGTGATGCATGTTTTACGATCTTTTGATATTAACAAACCTGGAACTAAAATAAAAAATCTCAAAGGTGGAGTAATTGGTGGTAGCATAACTCAGGGAAAGTTATCAGTGGGTGATGAAATTGAGATCAAACCAGGAATAATTAATCCAAAGAAGAAATCTTATCAATCTATACAGACAGAAATAGTTTCTTTAGGAACAGGCGCTGGCATTGTAGATGAAGTAAAATCAGGAGGTCTGGTGGCAATTGGAACAAAACTTGATCCCTCTCTTTCAACAAGTGATTCACTGATAGGCTCCGTAGTTGGCAAGCCTGGCACTCTACCTGAAAATTCTACAGAAGCAAAACTAAAAATCAGTTTATTTGATACTGCGGTTGGTTCTGCCGGAGAAACCAAAGTTGTACCTGTAAAAGTTGGTGAATTGCTTAGAATTAGTGTTGGAACCGCTCCTGTACCTGCAAATGTAAAGAAGGTAAAATCTGATAATATAGAAGTAGAATTTAGAAGACCAGTATGCCTTTTTGATAAAGGAAGTGTTGCGCTTAGTAGAAGAATTGCAGAAAGGTGGAGACTTATCGGTGCAGGAATAGTTGGTTGAAGTCATCTGTGATACAAGCTTTCTGATTCACTTAGCTACTAGAAAGATCAAGAATATAGATTCTGTAAACACAGAGATTGGTCAAATCCAGTTTGTTGTTCCGTCTGCAGTACTAAATGAGCTGAGAAAACTTTCTAAATCACAAAAGAAAAAACAAGATGCTACAACAACTCTTGAGTTTGCACGAAATTTGAAAACTACCCAAATGTCTGGTAAGTTTGCAGATCAAGCGATAATTGAACGTATAAGAAAGCGTGGAGGTATAATTGCCACGATTGACAACGAATTAAAAAATAAAATTAAAAACTTGGGCGGCTCAGTCATGTCACTTTCAAACGACAAAATTGTTTTGGAATCCTAGTAAAATTTAACTGTAAAAGCATGCAAAATTAAGCAAATGGGAAACCTGAAACTGACAAGCTCCGCTTTTTCACATGGTGGTGAGATACCGCGAGAATGTGGATATAAGAATGGAAATAAAATTACACCCTTGACCGTTAGTGGAATCCCTGATGGAACAAAATCTCTAGCTCTCATTATGGATGATCCCGATGCGGTGGGAGCTGTTGGTAAGATTTGGGTGCATTGGGTTGCATGGAACATAGACCCAACTAAAACAGAACTAGAACTAGCAAAGTCAACAGAGGGAATGACAGACTTTGGTGAAGTAGGATATGGTGGACCTGCACCTCCTGACAAAAGGCACACATATGTATTCAAGCTTTACGCACTTGACAGCGAATTGGATCTTCCTGGCAAGTCTACAAAGGCTGACGTTGAAAAAGCAATGGAAGATCACATCATAGAACAAGCAACTCTTGAAGGTACATACGCACCTTGAGAATCTAATTCTGTTTGTCTGCTATACGCAGTCTTGCGTATTTGTCATCGGGAGAAAATTTTGCTGGATGCACTAATGTAGTTTTTTTATTACATTTTTTGCATTCATCTTTTAATGTATATCGTCCACACTCAGAACACTTTCTTAGCTGAAACCGCATTATTCCCCACCAGTTTTTCTAGATTCTTCTCTAGTGAATTTAAAACTACCCTTGTTTTTTTCAATATTTTTTTGTATGTCTTCTAAGATAGGCTTGAGAGTTTTTTCTGCAGATTTAAAATCAGCAGCAGTTACAGTTATTCTATATTTTGGGGCTCCTACGTACAAAATTTTTACGTTATTTTGATCCGCCTTTTCAAAACCATGTAAGCTGTTCTTTATGGTTTCTACTCCATTTGAGCTGTTATCTACTAATTCTAAAATACCCCTAATTTCTACTGAAGGCAGTTTAATTTTCATACTTACTTCTTCAATTACATCCAAAGTTTTTTTAGGTAATTTCAAATCGCCAAAAACTTTAATTCCGTTTGTAGCAATGTCAACAACTCCATCATAAACAGAATCATATTTTGAAAAAATCTTATCTTCTAGTTTTTCAACATCACTACTTGATAATTTTGCTTTCTCTTGCACACTTTTGATAATGCTTTTTCCTTTTTCAAATCGTTTTACATCAACAAATTTCTTTTTTTGTTGATCCCTTGAAACCTGTTTAAGTGATAAATCAATTTCTTCCCTGCCTTCCTTAATCCTCTTTACAAGTAGAACTTTTTTCTCTCCTGATTTTACAAATTTGTTAATATTCCGTACCCATCCGTGTGCTACTTCTGAAGCATGCAAAAATCCCTGAATATTGTTATACTCATCTAGAGTTGCATAAGCACCGTGATCTGTTATCTTAGTAATTGTAGCAACAACAATTTCTCCTATTTCTGGTAATTCATGTACTTCAGTTGTCATTTGCTGTATTTTTTTAACTAGGTAATTTATTGTTGCTGTCTAGAAATCTATTCCTTTCTTTGCTTTTATGCCAGATTTGAATGGATGTTTGATTTCTTTCATTTCAGTCACAAGATCTGCCAATTCTATGACTTTCTCTTCTGCATGATTGCCTGTCAACACAAGATCAAGTTTAGGTGGCTTTGACTTTATGAGATCTATCACATCATCTAAATTCAGTAATTTCAGTTGTAACGCATAGTTAATCTCGTCCAGTATAACAACGTCAAAGTTACCCAACATTATCTTTTCCTTACTAATCTCCAGCGTATCGTTTGCTGCCTTTACGTGATCCTCGCGTGGACTTTTGTCATCTAAAATACCCACAAATCCCTTGCCTGCCGTAATCAGCTCAAATTCTGGTGCTAATCTTTTTGCGGAATCGAGCTCACCATAATGCCAAGAGCCTTTTACAAATTGTATCATGCAAACTTTATGGTTGTATCCTACAGCTCTTAGTACAAGTCCTAGTGCGGCTGAGGTTTTTCCCTTGCCTCCACCAGTATATACAATAACGAGTCCCTTTTGGCTCACGTTTACTTTGAATTTTCTCTAAACTAAAAAGATTGATAGTGATGAAATTCCTAGACAAAGAATTGAAGATTCCAAGGTTAGTTGTTGCTGGGGTAACCAGCGGAGTTGGCAAGACATCGATCACATCCGCGATAATTTATGGGATCAAGAAACGTGGCTATGGGATACAGCCATTCAAGGTTGGTCCTGATTATATTGATCCCAGTTATCTTTCTGCAATATCAGGTAAGGATGCAAAAAATTTGGATGTATGGTTAATGGGAGAAAGTGAACTACAACATAGTTTTGTAAAAAATTCCACATCTGATATTTCTGTAATTGAGGGCGTGATGGGTTATTATGATGGGTTTGGTGGAAAGACAAACTATGCTAGTACACATCATGTTGCATCGCTGCTAAAATCTCCTACCATTTTAATTTTGGACGCAAGTAAAACAGCACGTTCCATTGCTGCGACTGCACTAGGATTTGCAAAGTTTCATCGTAATTCTAGGATCGTTGGCATAATTTTGAACAAAATTGGCAGTAAGAAACATGAAAGTATGTGCAAGCAAGCACTTGCAAGCCTGAAGGTTCCGATACTTGGATCTATACTAAGAAATTCTGAGAGCTTGGAATCACGGCATCTCGGACTTATTCCTGTAAAGGAACAAAGGTCACTGCAAAATAAAATTAGGAAAGTTTCACGTGAGGTTTCTGACAGTCTTGACATTGATAAAATAATTCAGATTTGTAAAAACGTATCAGACCTTCCAAAGATTCGGTCAAAAAAAATCAAAAAACCTATAGCTACGGTAGCGGTTGCACTTGACTCTTCGTTTAATTTTTACTATCATGACAACTTGGAGGCGCTACGTAGGGAAGGAGCAAAATTAAAATTTTTTAGTCCAGTAGGCGACAAAAAAATTCCAAAATGCGACTTAATCTACATTGGAGGTGGATTTCCTGAAGTCTTAGGGCAGTCACTTGAGCGGAACACAATCATGAGGAAGATGATAAAAGAACACGCTGAAGAGGGAATACCAATCTATGCAGAGTGTGGGGGACTGATGTATCTGACAAAATCGATAAGCTTTGGCAAAAAAAAGTATAAGATGGTAGGCTTGTTCGATGCAGAAACTCGGATGACTAAGAAGATGACGCTAAACTATACCGAAGGGAGAATCACATCAAGCTGCTTGGTCTCTGGTCCGGCAAAGTTTCGTGCACACGAGTTTCATTACTCAAAGATTGGCAATCTAGCAAGAGATGCTAAACTTGTATATGATCTGAAGATCGGCGAGGGGATATCTGGTAAAAAGGATGCTCTTTCTGAATACAATACGCTTGCATCATACTGTCACCTATACTTTGATAGCGCAAGGTATGCTACAAAACTTGTTAGCAAGAGAGTTTAGATTGGTTTCAGTTTAGCTGAATTTTTTAATAAATAAAAACCTGAAGCAGTCATAACAATTCCAACAATTGTCCAAACTACATCAACTTCAAATCCATCAATTCCATATATGTAATTGAATGGTATGGCTACAATAATTCCAATAATTATAATACACATAGACGCAGCTTTTTTGCCAAGCATCTACTAATTTTCCCGTAACAATTTGAATAATGCATTAACAATTGACGCAGCGCAGGAACTTCCACCCTTTCTACCAATATTGGTGATAAACGGTGCATCAATCTTTTGTAATTCTTCTTTAGATTCCACTGCAGATACGAATCCTACGGGAATTCCTATAATTAATGCAGGTTTTGTAACTTTCTCTTGAATCATCTTGATTACTTCCAGTAATGCAGTTGGAGCATTACCTATTACCACAATTCCACCATTCATATCAGAAGCTGCAACTCGCATGGACATTTGTGCCCTAGTTTTGTTCTCTTGCTTTGCCTTTTCAGCCAGACCTGGATCCGAAATATTGCATATTATATCATTTCCAAAATCTTTTGGGTTTTGTTTGTTCAGTCCACCAATCACACCATTCACATCTGTGATTATACTACAGCCATTTTTCAGCGCATTAATCCCACTCGCAATTGCATCATCGTGAAAAATCATCTTGTTTTTTCCAGCAAAATCAAAATCCGCTGTGGCATGAATAATTCTTCTGACTATCGGCCATTCCATATCGGTATATGGATGAGATCCAATCTCACGCTCAATGATCTCCATGCTTTCATCCTCTATTGATTGTCCTTTTCTAGTTTGCATTTTCTACCTCCTTGGCCCTTTCAATGATGAGGTCAACCATCTTGTCATCAGTTCCGATATGTTTTGTAATTAGTACTTTCTGCAATTTTGCTTCTTCCAATGCAGGATTTAGATCTTCATATATGTCTCGTTTTACATGTGCGCCTTCATGCAAAAAATAAAAGACAACCACCAATACCTCCGGACTGTCATTTTTGCATTTGATAATTCCCTGTTTAATGTTAGGCTCCTCGATTTCCAAAAAGCAGAAACTTACATTTCTGTATGTAGGTTTTATCCCATCAACCACATATTCCATGGAACGTTTGGCGTTCGGATCCTTACTCCCATGCCCAATAATAAGCACATCCACAGCATTTTTCGGCAGGTTAACAGAGTTTTCACTTAACGCTGATGTAATTCTGTTATCTACAAGATCAATCATAGTTTTGTGCATGCTCATTGGCTTGGTTATTCGAAGTTTTACGTCTGTTTTTTCCTGAAATCCAATTGATTCGTTTACGGCAGCTTTGATCTTTTTTCCAGGATAAAGAAAGTACGGAACAATCGTTAATTCATCAATGTTGTGAGTGAGACTTTGGTTAATTCCCTCTTCAATATACGGTGGTATAACTTCCAAGAAACAATAGTTAGAAAATTCATAATCTCCCTTTTCCTTTATCTTCTTGCAGATCACTTCCAACTCTTGCTTTGCCTCCTTTTCTCGGCTTCCTCTGTCAATTAATAACAAACCTCTTTTCAATTTGGTATCCTCGCAATTGCTATTGTCAAGTTTGGAGGGAATTTTTGTTTTTCAACTACTAATTTTCCTTCAGAGCTCCTAATTGCTGCAGCTTCCGACACACTTGGTGTACCCTCAAATGTTTGGACTGTATTCGATGGATTAGGTGTAGCAATAGAAGCAAGCTCCTCTTTTTCAAAATATTGTATATGTATAGACATCTCTTTTGCAAGTTCAACAAGACCAACCACGTCTTTTTCTTTCTTAATTGAGACAAACCTTGCAATAGATTTTTCACCAAGTTTGAATTTATTCATGCAACTCATTAAGCCATCTTTGATGGTATCCTTTGTGGTATCCCAATGTAACCCAATTCCTACTACTAGACTCGGTGGTCTATACACTACAGCATTTTGCAGCAGACTATTATCATCAACAACCTCATCTGTTATAATCAGGTATCCCTTTGAATCTGAATTTTTTAGTTCATTGATTGTAGGATATATAGTAACATTCGCCGGTAGCTTATCTCCCCACCAATCTTTTCTTCCACAGTTTTGATACACAGCAATTTTTTCCTCGTTGACCATAAACGCGCTAATCTTAGTTACATTGGAGTCATCATCAATCTTCCACCCAAAATCTTTTCCAACAAGATCTACCGCAATGGTTTTGTTTACATCAGCTGCTGTTGTTATTACAGGTGTTGCACCAAGTCTGTCTGAAATGTCGTTTGTAAGTTTGTTTGCTCCACCTAGATGTCCAGAAAGTGTACTGATTACAAACTGAGCCTTATCGTCAATTACAATAACGGCAGGATCAGTTTTCTTGTCTTTCAAGTGTGGCGAGATTAATCTTACAACTGCACCTAATGAGAACAAACAAACTAGCGCATCATTTGATTTGAATAATTCTACAATTTTTGTCGATGTGTTATCGCCATACCAGTTAATGCTCGTGTTACCATCAGAGAATTTATTGGGCGCAAATACTTCCCAGGAAGAGAATTTTTCCTTCAGTTCTTTTGCGATCTTAATGCCATTTTTAGTAATGGCTAAAATTGCTACTCTTTCCATGCGTTGATTGTATGCTAGTTTAATAAAATTCCTTACTGTTTGGGATAGCGAGCCAAAACATTTCCATCGAAATTAAACAGTATAATTTCAATAGGGATCTTATTTTCTGAATGACCTCTCATTTGTTTGTAAACTTCTGAACAAATCAAATCAAAGAATCCATCAATATTATTTTCAAGAATAATCTCTTGAACATTTCTAGCAGTATTTGCATTTTTTATTTTCTGAACAACATCCTCATCAGCCTTGCATTTTTTTGCCAATTCTGAGAGAAAATCCATGTTAACTTTTGAGCCCTTTACATGCGTCTGTTTGACACCAGTTGCCATCTTGGCAAACTTTCCGATAAATCCACCAACATGCGCTTTACTCATTCCTTTTTTTGCGCATTGTGAAATTGTATATCCAGAAAAATCTCCAAACTGTACGAATGAATGATCAGGAAGATCAAAAATATTCCTTGCAAAATCCTCGCTTCTTCCACCGGTTGTTAGGACAACTGTGTCATCTCCCATCGAAAGTACAACATCAAGCTGCTGTCTAATAGCAGCTGCAAATGATGCAGTTGAGTATGGCATTACAATTCCACTTGTTCCTAGAATTGATATTCCGTCAACGATTCCAATTCGAGGGTTGTCAGTCTTTGGTCCAAGCTCCTTACCCTTTGGAACTGATATTATTACCTTGATTCCATTTTTTTCTAAAATTTCTTTACCAACTTCAGTTAAATTTTCAATGATCATTTTTCGTGGAGTTGGATTAATTGCAGCTTGGCCAATATCTAATCCTATTCCAGGTTTTGTTACTCTACCCACACCTTCACCACCATCTATTTCAATGGAATTTGGGTTTGGTGTTAGTTCCAAGTCAACGACAATTTCTGCACCATGCGTTACATCTGGATCATCACCAGCGTCTTTAATTACCGAGCAATGCGCCTTGTTTTTTTCAAATTCACAACTATTGATATTAATTGTGATTCTAGATTTTTTTGGAAGTAAAACATCAACCGATTCAGTTTTTTTCTGATTAATAATTGATAAAACAGCCGCAACTGAGGCAGCTGCAGCACTTGTACCAGTAGTGAATCCAGTACGTAAATTACCTACAGGTTTTTCTGGAATATCCACGATGAATAACTAATGATATCCTTAAAATCAATTGTTGTGTGATTTTTTTCATGTCAAGCATATCTAGAGGTATAGTAGTTACTGGCGCTAATGGCTTTGTAGGTAAAAATCTAAGAAATTTTCTTCACAAAAATAAAATCAATGTTTTAGGAATTTCCCGAAAAAATTTTCGTAAACATGTCTCTGAAGTAAAGATAACATCTACAAATCTCTTAGAACCAAAACTTCAAACTAAACTAAAAAATTACGATGCTTTGATACATCTAATTGGTATAGGAAGACAATCATCAAAATCTACGTTTGAAGAAATCAATCTTAATCTGACAAAAAATGTAATTAAAGCGTGTAAAAATGCAGGCATTAAAAAAATTATTTTTATCAGTGGTCTTGGTGTTTCTAGAAGCAACAAGTCGGATTATTTTGTTTCAAAATACAAGGCTGAACGTGAAATAATTAACTCTGGATTGGATTATACTATATTTCGCGCCTCCTACATTATAGGAAAAACAGACTACCTAACCAAAGCTCTTTCCAAGCAGATGAAAAAAGGTGTTATTATCATTCCAGGTTCTGGCAAATATAGATTACAGCCAATATCCGTGGTAGATGTAGCAAAAATTATCCTAGAAGCCATTAATGAGAAAAAATTTTCTAAGAAGATTTTAGATCTAGTGGGACCACAAAAAATGAGCTTTGAAGATTTTGTGAAGCTTTTTACTAAAAACACTAGTGTAAAAATTCAAAAAATCAATCTAGAGAGTGCGTATGATGAAGCAAAACGTAATACAAGAAGTGTTTACGGTTTAGAATCGCTAAACATCCTAGTTGGAGATTACACAAGTGATGGAAAACAACTTAAAAAATTATCTGGTGTTAAATTAACAACAGTTGCAGAATTTTTACAGTCCAGCCGCCTTTCTTAGCTCTTCAGCTTTGTCCGTCTTTTCCCAGGTAAATTCTGATTCATTTCTACCAAAATGACCATAACCTGCAGTTTTTTTGTAAATTGGTCTCTTTAGGTCTAGATGAGAAACTATTGAGGCTGGCTTCATGTCAAAGTGTGAGTTTAGAATTTTCTCAATTTCCTCTTCAGGTATTTTGTTTGTTTCAAATGTGTTAACCATCAATGACAGCGGCTGGCAAACTCCAATGGAATAAGCAATTTGTATCTCACATCTATCAGCAAGACCTGCAGCCACTAAATTTTTTGCAACATATCTACACATGTAACATGCTGACCTATCCACCTTTGATGGATCCTTTCCTGAAAATGCACCACCACCATGTCTTCCCATTCCACCATAGGAATCAACAATGATTTTTCTACCAGTAAGTCCTGCATCACCATGTGGTCCCCCAATTTCAAATTTTCCGGTTGGATTTACATGAATTGTAATATCTTCGTGCCACCAATTTCCACAAACAGGCTTAATCACTTTATCAATAATCTGTTTTCTAATCTCTTCATTTGATATTTCAGGATCATGCTGCGTTGAAATGACAATGGTTTCAACCCTTTCTGGTTTGTCATCTACATATGCGATAGAAACTTGAGACTTGCCATCAGGTCTAACCCATGCTAATTCTTTTGATTTTCTAACATCAGCAAGTTTTTTTGTAAGCTTATGAGCCAGCGATATTGGTAAAGGCATAAACTCGTCAGTTTCGTTTGTTGCATATCCAAACATCAATCCTTGGTCTCCTGCACCTTGTTCCTTTTGTGTTTGTGATACCGTTACTCCTTGAGAAATATTTGGGCTCTGTGGATCTATTTTCACAACAACTTTACAGGTTTTTGCATCAAACTTCAATGCAGGATCGTCATAACCAATTTCCGCAATAGTATCCCTGACAACTTTCTCAATGTCAAACTTACCTTTTGATGTAACCTCACCAGCAACTGTAACAAAGTCTGTTGTTACGAGTGTCTCAACTGCTACCCTTGAATCTGGATCCAGCCTAAGAAATTCGTCCAATATTGCATCAGAAATGTGGTCAGACACCTTGTCTGGATGACCTTCAGTTACGGACTCTGATGTGAAAATATAGGTTTTTGACATTTGTAATTACAGTTTAAAGTTCGTTTTCTAATTTGATGAACAACACGTTATTTCCCCGTAAAATTACTCTTCCAAACTTCTCAACGGCCTTTCCATCTTTTAGTTCTTCAGCATCAGTCATTATCAAATTCATATAAGAATCAACATTATCTATCTTACCTTTATACTCAACATCATTTTTCAATCTAACAATAACGCTTTTTTTTGTGTTTTTTTGTAAGGTTGTTAATGGTCTTTTTGCTGTTGTTTGTGACACTTGTTATCCACTTAATGCAATTTTCTTTGGTTACTATAATTAAAGCCTTGCCTATCGATTATTTAGGAAAATCTCTTTAGTTTTTTAGCGTAAACAAAGACATGATCGAAACAGGATTAAAAGAACTTGATAAATTTCTTGGCGGTGGTATTAAAGAGGGATTAATTACTAGTATTTCTGGACAAAGCGCTACAGGAAAAACGCAATTGATATTCCAAATTTGCGTTAATGCTTTACATAATGGAAAAAAGATTCTTTTCCAAGATACGATCGGTGAGTTCAGACCTGAAAGACTTGTTGAAATGATGCAATTACAAAAAATTAACTCATCATTACTTGATAAAATCAAGGTAAATCGTATTACCAATACCGCACAGCAGATTGATTGTTTATCAAAAACATCGCCCGAGAGCTATTCTTTGATTATAGTTGATAGCGTAACGGATCTTTTCTCGTTTGAGTATTCAAAAAAAGAACAATCTCTTGAAAAATACATTTCCTTTATGAAATACATGCATAATTTATCAAGCATTGCTATTGACGGCAAAATTCCTATAATTGTTACTAACATTGTTAGAACTGTTAACAAACATGAAAAGGAAAACTTGGAAGAATCAATCAGCATGTATATACATACTAAAATTAAACTTTCAAAAAATAACAATGGATATTCATGCCAAGCCATTTCTCCCTTTGCAAATAAACAATTTCAATATACTATAACATCGAAAGGTCTTACTGATCAATCTTAATCTATTTAATATGCTAGGAATGTGTATATTCAATGGCAGAACTTTTTGATTATATTCCTATTATTGGAATTATTTTATTTGCTGCAGGGATCGTAGGTGCAATAGTTTATGAGCGACTTAGAACAAAAAATATTGAAGAGTCATCCTCCTGAAGCTTTTCTAGAAGAAAAATTTCACTCATTAGGATTCGAACAGTTAACTGATATCCAAAAAAGAGCTCTACCAATAATTCACCAAAAAATTGATTCATTAGTTATAGCGCCAACCGGTTCCGGTAAAACGGAATGCTCAGTAATTCCTACTTTTTCCCAGGTAAAAGAAACAAAAAAGCAGGGAAAGATCAAGGTGCTTTACATTACACCATTAAGAGCACTTAACCGCGATGTTTTTCGACGAATAACCAAATACGCTGAATTAGATGGTCTAACAATTCAAGTTAGACATGGCGATACACCTCAATCACTTAGAAAAAAAATTTCAGACTCACCACCCGATGTATTAATAACAACGCCAGAAACACTTGTCATTCTTCTTACTCAGCAGAAAATGTTAACTGCACTTTCTGAATTGGAACGAGTCATAATTGATGAAGTACATGAGCTTTTGTCAAGTGAAAGAGGTTCCCAACTATCAATAAGCCTAGAAAGGTTACAACTTAACTCAAACCAAAAAATCATCCGAACTGGCTTATCAGCAACTGTTGGAAATATTGAGGATGCTGGGCACTTTCTTGTTGGAACAAAGAAACCATGTAAGATAATTCAGGATAAATCAATGAGAAAATATGATGTTGAAGTCAAATTTGTGAAAGGCTCAATATCTGAAGTAGCTGATTCAACTATTCAATATATTGAAAAATCAGGCATAAACTCTCCAATTCTTTTGTTTACTAACACTAGGGGCGAATCTGAATTTTTAGCTTCAGTACTAAGAGAAAAGACTTTGATGAATATAGAATTACATCATGGTTCATTATCAAAACAAGTTAGAGAAGAAACAGAAAGCATACTTCGGAGTGGGTCAAGTGGTATAGTTGTATGCACATCATCTCTTGAATTAGGATTAGATATTGGTTCGGTAGAACTTGTAATTCATTATGGATCACCACGTCAGGTATCAAAATTAATGCAACGAATAGGCAGGAGTAAACATTTCCGAAATTCTTCTGCAAGAGGGCTAATTATTACAAATAGTCCTGATGATGAATTTGAAACAAAAGCAATCCTTGATAGAATAAAAAATAGTTCTATTGAAGAACAAAAAATTCATAACAAATCTCTTGATGTTTTAGCTCACCACCTAGTAGGATTATCACTGCAAATGGGAGAATTATCTGTTGATTTTACGTATAAAATAATCAGACAAGCGTATCCATTTAGAAATATAACACTAGCTGAATTTTGTAGCGTTCTAGAAATCTTAGACAGTATCTATATTTTGTCGTTTGACAGAAAAAAAATGAAATTTTGGAAGACACGAAAAGCATTTAGGTATTATTTTGAGAATCTTTCAACAATTCCAGATATTTTAAAATTTAAAGTGTTTGATTCAGTAGGAAAGAAGATCATAGGATCCTTAGATCAAAGGTTTGTAGGCGATCATGGTGAAGCGGGCAACATATTTGTTTTACGTGGAATGCAGTGGAGAATACTGAATATTGACGAAAAAGCTTTGCAAGTTAATGTTGAACCGATGAGAGGTGCACCAAAAAACGTGCCTTACTGGGAGGGAGAAAATATTCCCATAGATTACGATACCGCACAAAAAGTTGGATTATTTAGAAATAAAGTGAAACATGGTTCGTTAACAATGTTTAACAAAATAATTCCAGAACTAGATTTTAACATCATACCTGATGAGAAAACTATTGTAATTGAATCTGTAAGAACAGATCGTAATGTTGTTATTCATGCGTGTTTTGGTACAAAAATTAATTCAACTCTGGCAACTATACTTTCTTCACTACTAGAATCTACTCTTGGATATGTTGTTCAATCAAGATCAGATGCATATAGAATTGTTTTGGAATCTAATGCAAGAATTAGCAAGAAGATCTTGGTCGAAGCTTTAACTGAAGAATTTATTCTTCGCGATATTGTAACTGCATCTTTGGTTGGAACACACAATGTTAATTGGAGAACATGGTGTGTTGCAAAAAAATTTGGAATGGTAGGTCGTGGTGCTATTTATGATAGAAAATCTGGCCGTTTTATTTATGAGCGGTATCAAAATACACCTGTTGTTATGGAAGCATTAAGGGAATTATTCCATGATAAATTTGATCTAAAATCCACTGAAACCGTTTTGAACAGAATTAGAAGTAACAAAATTCAGATTGAATGGGTTGATGTTGATAAGTTTTCCAAATTAGCAGAACCACTCTTAGATCATGCCACAAAATATTATTCATCTCCAGCAAGTGTTGATAAGGCAATTCTTGATTTAGTAAAAAAGCGATTGTTTAAAACCAAACATCGACTAATTTGTGCTCGTTGTGGCAAATGGCAACTAGCCATTATTACGGAAGAAGTAAAGAAAAATCTTAGTTGTAAATATTGCAAAAGCAGGCAAATTACAACCACATTTTATTCAGATCATGATTTGGTTAAAATCATTCAGAAAAAACATACTGGGAAAAAACTTTCAGCCGAAGAAAATCAAAGGTTTAAGCGAGCTTGGAAAGTTGCCTCGTTGGTTGAAACTTTTGGTAAAAATGCTATAATCGTATTATCTGGTTATGGTGTTGGCGCTGATACTGGCGCAAGGATTTTACGAAATATGATTGACCAAGAGCTTATGTATAAACAAATTTACGAAGCTGAAAGGCAGTACGTAATGACAAGAGGCTTTTGGGACGATTAGTTCTTTTTTACAACAGTTGAATATGGAGTTAAAAACAATTCAGTTCTCCCTTCAAGTCCAGCTTTTGCGTTAACGGCAGTCACAGAAATTATCTCGCCGCTAGAAAGGCCATCTAAAAGAATAGCTTGGTTTCTCCATCCCTTAATCCAAATCTGACCGCTAGCATCTTCAACAAACATTTCTGATAGCAAGATTGTTTCTCCGGTTTTTGTTTGTACCTCCCGCTTTTCTGGTTCTTTCAAAATTATGGCTTCAACACAGTAATTATTTCCAGATTTAATCTCGGAGATTTTTGTTCTCAGATCTGATAATGATGGTATGCTTTCATCATCAATTTTTCTTACAAACGAATCATTGTTTATCGTTACAGCATTACCAAAAACTTGTGCTGGCATGCATTCTATAACATCTCCAGCACTAATAGAATCTAGCATATTTGAAGAGTCAGTCAAATACACCATGTTTTTCTTATTATCTATACCCATTGCAACAGTTTTTCCTCCATCATTTCTTTTCATTGTGGCAACACGTACAATAACAGGCTCTGATTCTTTTCCTCCCTCAATTTCAATCAGCGTTGCCTCATTTCCATGAATTTCAAGACCTTGGTTTCCTACCTTTGTTCTAACACCCAAGAGCCTAACTTTTGCATTCTGGGGAATAACTTTAGGCAAAAATGATTCATCCTTTCCCCATATGACGACTCCTTTTGTGGCATCATCATTTCCTTTCAATCTCATTCTAAGTCCTTTTCCCGGTTCGCCCCGTCGGTTAGTAAATTCTAGCGTAGTTATACTACCATCTATTTTACCAGAAACTACCAGATTACTTTGATTTTCCTTAACCTGACTGGCATCAATAGTCAGTTCATCAACTGCAATAATTTTACTTTCTTTATTGGTCGGCTCGATATTAGATCCCGAACCAACATTTATCGTTGGGCTACCGTTAAGATCCGATTTGACATAAGCCTTGATTATTTTTATCAAATCACCTGGTTTCAATTCTTCAATTCCTGGCAGGTTAGCTTTTTCATCCCAAAGCTTGACACTTACGGCAGAATCATTATCATAAACTGTCATTGTTCTAAGATAGAAAGGAGAACCATCTTTTCTAGAAAATTGCTTTGTGGGTGAAATGTTGAGAACCCTACTTTCAATTGATACGTCCTTAGCACCTACGTAAATATCCTTTAAACTCATTTCAGTTTTCAAAGTCTGCTTTAATGATATCCCTAAATCTTTCGCAATAAGAAAAAGAGCTCCTTCCTCCGTCAAATAACCTGGACCTATCTTTTCGATTTTCTGTTTAATTCTATCGTCAATATCTTGTTTGGTTAATTCAGGTTTTTGTTCCTGTATCTTTTCTAATAGTTCTTCAAACTCTGACAAGTTGCTCCCTTCAATTTCTTCTTTTTAGCTCTTATTAACATTTAAGGAGTCTAGGATTTCAAGAAACATGAAATCTATTTTTGCCCGATCGCTTTTCAAATCATATGATGAAATAAATGCTGTAGACGGTATAGATCTTGATATCGATGAGGGACAAATTTTTGGTTTTCTAGGACCAAATGGAGCAGGAAAATCAACTGTGATTAAACTGCTAACCACATTGATCCAGCCAACCAGCGGCAAAATTTCAGTTCTAGAAATTGATACTGTAAAGGAACCATTGAGTATAAGAAAAAAAATTGGCGTAGTTTTACAGCAACCAAGTTACGAACCTACACTCTCAGTTGAAAAATCTCTGGAAAAATATGGAATGATGTGGGACCTTGACAAAAAAACTAGAATGGATAGAACAGAAGAACTTCTTGCCGCCTTTAATCTAGTTGAAATTAGAAAGAAAAGAAATGAGGATCTCTCTATTGGTCAGAGAAGGCGAGTCCAGGTTGCACGTGAATTTATGCATGATATGGATTTGTTATTCTTAGATGAACCTACCGTTGGATTGGATCCAACCGCTAGACGACAATTACTAGATTTTTTAAAAAATAAAGTAAAGGAAAAAAATCTAACAATATTTTACACTACACATGTACTAACCGAGGCAGAATATCTCTGTGATAATATTGCAATTATTAACAAAGGTAAAATAATTACTGTTGATTCCCCAAACGAACTTAAAAAAAGATTTGGTCGTGAAAAAACAATCAAAATTCACGTTTCTTCTAACACTGAAGCATTAGGAAATCTTTTAGAAAACATTCAGGATTGTAAAATTGAGTTTAATACGGGGGCAACAATTACAATACATTCTACTGATTCTGAAGTTGTTTTAATGAACATTCTAAAAATTTTAAATCAAAACAGTATAGCTATAGATGATTTGTCGGCAATACCAACAAATCTTGAAGAAATATTTCTCAAAGTTGTAGGTGATTCTAATACATCCGATAATCAGATTAGTTAATAGAAATATTACCATCTCAGTAAATCCAGGTTTTTTAATCTGGCAGGTAATTTTTCCCTTGATTTGGATTTTTGTAGCTGGTTTTGCGTACAGTGCACTGATAGATAATGTATCTTTTGGAACTAAGAATCTAAGCTATCCAGCATTCTTAGCATCTGGGATGATTGGATTTAATATTATGAATAGTACACTCATTTCTGGAATTATAATTTGGAATGATAGACGACATGGAATGTTTGAACAAATAATGTCAGGTCCATTTACAAGATCAGACTACATTCTTAGCAATATCACTACTATTGCAATAGTAGGTCTAGTTAGTGCAGCATTAATCACGGCAGTTGGTTATCCAGTATTTTTCCAATCAGTAGAATTTAGTTTAGTGACAATTCCACTCATAGTTTTCAGCTCAATAGTTGGTGCGATATTATTTGGTTCTATTGCTTCAATCATATCCGCAAGATTGCGTTCAAGCGAGGGCTTTAACGTAATTATTAACACGGTTTTTATTTTCTTTGCTTTTGTAAGTACAGCTTTTTATCCTGCCGCTGGCGCTCCACAACCTCTTGCAACTATATTTTATCTGAATCCACTTACATATCTTGTAGATATAATTAGGGCTGGAATTTTTGGTACCATTACAGAGTTTGTTATTTTAGAAATGGTAGTTTTGTTAATTCTCGCATCAATTCTTTTTGTCATCGCAACAAAATTGTTAACTAAAATGGATTTTTAAAAAAATAGTAGCCCGGCCCGGACTCGAACCGAGGTCAAAGGCTCCAAGGGCCCCTATGCTTGCCACTACACTACCGGGCTTCAGTACATTTTTTTTCTATCCCCTTATAATATTACTTCAACATAGATTTCATTGTTTTTACAAGGATAGGATAAGGATCTTCCATAGAATTTAGCATCTTTTTAGATTTCTTTTTTATTTCTAAATTTTTGGACCCAAAAATCTTCCTAATTGATATTACTATCTGTTTAGGATTTGTTTCCCTTACCACCAATTTTTTCCTGACAAGATAGGCCTCTATAATATTTGGAACAGCATCATACGAAATTGTCGGAGTACCAAGTAGTGCAGATTCAGCGGTCATTGTTCCACCGGATCCAACGAAAACATCAGTATTTTCCAACAATATTTTACTATCAATAACCTTGTTTAACACTCTGATTTTTTTGCCAAAAGTTTGTTCTAAATGTCTTGCTTGAGACGTATACCGTGCCATTACAACGATCTCTTCATCATAATAATTTTTGATTATTTCTTTGATAATGGGTATTGCAGGTCTTTTTTTAGATGAATAGGAAGCATATTCTTCTTCAACCCTCACCAGAATCACTTTTCTTTTACTTTTTTTAATTAGATTTTTGCTATTTTTTGAAATCTTTCGTTTCGTTATTATTGCGGCATCAATTGCTTTGTAATGTATAATATTTTTGATATTTATTCCAAATTTTACGAATTCTTTTTTTGGAATAATCCATGGGATCAACAGTTTTTGAACTAGAGGTATAACAAGTCGCATAACAGCATTAGCATGTGGTGAATCAGAAAAACATATGTGATCTATGTTTAATCCATAAGAAACTCTTGCTGCTTCGGGTGAGCAGAAACTTATCGTGATATCAGGTGAAAACTCCTTTATTCTTATAGATAGTAATTTTGTCCTGTGTAGACTAGCATTTAGCTTACTATGTCTTTTGAATCCTCCATGTTTTCCTACTATTATTAACTTCAGATTTCTTATTTTTGCTAATTGTGTTACTTGATTATAATCACGTGAAGTACATAATACTGTATGAGTTTTTTTCATACGTTTTATCATTGGTTCAAAAAAAACAAGTTGTTTTGGGGTTAAAACATCAAACCAAATCTTCAAGTATTTTGACTGAATTGCAAACTGCAATAAGTATTTCTTAGCCTAGATACCTAAGATGGATACATGACGAAAGAAAAAATTGTGTTTTTTGGACTAAGTACGGAAGGATATTCTCTTGCAAGCCAGATGGTCATAAATGGTGCAGATGTACAAATAATTGATGAATCTAATGCCACTGCAATATTGTTAAAACCTGAAACTGCAAAAACCTATACAAATGTGATATCACTTAGAGAAGATGAACCTTTACTTGCTATGGAACCAAGTAATGTTGCAATTTCAAAAGCCAAATATCTTTTCTTTACACCACGAATCAGGAAAACTGGTCAGGATTTAAAAACAGAAGTAAATTCCAAGTTCAAAGATGCAGTGGGAGCAATGAAGAAAGACAGTTCGATCATTAATTGTCTTGCAACTGGATTTGGTGGAAATAATGAAAATATTTCATTATTAGAACATGTTACTGGTTATAAGGTTGGAGAGGAAATTTCTTACTTTTATTTTCCATTAAACGATTTGAATAATACACCTGATGTAATTGGTTCGCTAAAACAAACTGGCGAAAAAAAGCTTTTATCACTGTTAAAACTGGATAAAAAAGAAAAAAAATTTGTAGATATTTCATCTGCAGAATATTTACATGCAATCTATACCATCCAAAAATTCTCTAGCCTGTGTAGTGTTTTAGAGGTTTGCAAATTTGTAAAAAATGATGCGAGGCACACCAAATTATTTAATGATTTTAAAGATCTATACCTTGACGATATGATAACTGGTCTTTATGATCTGCGTATGCTTGGGTCCTCATTTGAAAGTGCACAAACTTTGATGTATCTTATTAACGGAAGCGTTAGAGGAATTTCAAGCTATATCAAGAGATTAATTGATACTATTAGATTAACTTTGAAAAAAAATGATCTAAAGGCTTCCAAGACAAAAATTGTATTGTCTTGGACATTGGATACAAATGAGATGAGAGGAGATAAGATTGAAATGTTAAACACTATTGCATCTAAGCTACGTGATTATATTGGTGATGTAGAAACATCAACTGGTTCAGTAGAATTGTTTCATCATGATAAAGTAACAATTGTAGTAGCTTGTTCTGATTCTGATTATAAAGAAATAAAAGAAAACCAAAAAGGCGAGGATATTTTTGTGATTAAAGCAAATCCTCTATGCGAAATCTAGTCATAAAGATAAAATTATCTAAAAAATTAGAGGGAACAATGTCTGAAAACGAAAAGGATGATGATATTTTTTCAGAAAAAGAAAAACAGGTGGAAATAGATCCTAATCCATTGGCAGCAACATTAGACGAATTAAATGATCTTTTAGAAAAAGAAAAACAAAAATCCTTACGTTTACAAGCAGATTACCAAAATCTGGAAAAACAAACTATTGATAGAATCAACACACATGGTGACAAAATAATTTTAGATTTCTTAACTGTGTATGAGGATTTTATTCGTACAAAAGATGCGTATGAAAAGGAAGGAGGAAACGTAGACAGTCTAAACGGTATCATAAAAAACATGGTGACCATCTTGGATCATTATGAAGTAAAACCTATTGAAGCGGAAGGGAAGAAACTTAACCCTAAATTACATGAAGTAGTACAAGAGATTGAAGATAATGATCATGAGGAGGGAACAATTGTGAAGGAGATCACAAAAGGATATATTATTCGTGACGAGGTAATGAAATACTCGAAGGTATGTGTTTCAAAAAAAATAATTAAAGAATAGATGATAAAATATGGCAGAAAGAATAATTGGTATTGATCTAGGAACAAGCAATTCAGCTGCTGCAATTATACAAGGTGGCAAGCCAACAATAATTCCTTCAGCTGAAGGTCAAACAGCACATGGTAAAGCATTTCCATCAGTCGTTGCATTTCCAAAAGATGGTAGTGCCATGCTTGTTGGTACACCTGCTGTAAACCAAGCTGTAACAAATCCTGAAAATACGATTACTAAAGCAAAGAGAAAGATGGGGACAGATCATGTTTACAAAATTCAAGGTAAAGAATACAAACCACAACAAATCTCTGCGTTTATTTTACAAAAAATTAAGAAAGATGCTGAAGCATTTACTGGTGATAAGATTACAAAGGCAGTAATTACAGTTCCTGCCTATTTTGATGATAATCAGAGACAAGCTACCAAAGATGCAGGAACAATCGCTGGACTTGAGGTAGCACGAATTATCAACGAACCTACCGCAGCATCTCTTGCTTTTGGTCTTGACAAAGCAAAACAGGACATGAAAATATTGGTATTTGATTTTGGTGGTGGCACACTTGATGTTACAATAATGGAAATGGGTGGTGGCGTTTTTGAAGTACAGAGCACTTCTGGCGATACTAAATTGGGTGGCACGGATATGGATATAGCTATAATGGATTATGTCAAAGAAGAATTTCGAAAAAAAGAAGGTGTTGATCTTTCAAGTGATAAGAAAGCCATGGAGCGACTCAGAGAGGCTTGTGAAAAGGCAAAGATTCAACTTTCTGGTGTAATGGAAACGGACATAAACTTGCCATATATTCATGAAAAAACTGCGCTTGAAGTTAAACTAACAAGAGCTAAACTAGATAGCGTTGTTACATCACTAGTTGAAAGATGCAAATCTTCAATTGACAAGGCACTTGAAGATGCAAAAATATCTGCTTCAGAGATCACCAAAATTGTACTAGTAGGTGGACCCACTAGAATGCCAATTGTAAAAAAATTCGTAACAGATGCAATTGGAAAAGAGGCAGAATCTGGAGTTGATCCAATGGAGGCCGTAGCCTTCGGTGCTGCTGTTCAGGCTGGTATCTTGGCTGGAGATGTGGAAAGTGATATTGTATTACTGGATGTGACTCCATTGACATTAGGAATTGAAACATTAGGCGGTGTGCGTGAACCAATTATTGAGAGAAACACTACCATACCTACATCCAAAGACAAGACTTTCACAACAGCTGCTGATAGCCAAACCGCAGTTACAATAAATGTGGTTCAAGGGGAACGACCCATGGTTGCTGACAATGTTTCTTTGGGAAGCTTTAATCTTACTGATATTCCTCCGGCACCTCGAGGAGTTCCACAAATTAATGTAAAATTCGATATTGATGCGAATGGTATCATAAACGTAACAGCAAAGGATCTGGGAACTGGAAAGGATGCTAAAATCACAATAGAATCTTCTACGAAACTATCGGATGAGGAGGTAGAAAAATTGAAGGAAGATGCGGAAAAGCATGCAGACGAAGACAAGAAGAAAAAAGAGGCTGTCGACATTAAAAACGAGGCAGAAAGCTTCATCTACACAACAGAAAAACTGGTTAACCAAGATCTTAAAGACAAAATTTCACAGGAACAGGGAATTAAGGTTACAGACGCAATAAAGGAGCTAAAGGAAGTTCTAAGTCAGGATGCAGACCAAATTAAAACAAAACTAGATGCATTAAAGGCGATATTGAATGAAATAACTACTGAATTATACAAAAATACTCCTCCTCCACCAGGGACAGATCAACAGAAAGACGAAACCAAATCTGAAGAAAAATCAGAGCCCGAACCAGAACCTGAATCTAAACCAGATGAAGAACAATCTAAATAAAATTAAAAAAACAAATTGTTTGATTAGAATATGAGTGCAAAACGTGATTATTACGAAGTATTAGGTATTTCAAAGGATGCTCAAATAAATGAGATCAAGTCACAATACAGAAAACTAGCTTTAAAATTTCATCCTGACAGAAACAAATCCTCTGAAGCTGCTGAACATTTCAAGGAAATTTCAGAAGCATACGCAGTTTTGTCAGACACAAAAAAACGTCAGCTTTATGATCAACACGGTCATGCTGGCGTAGATGGACGATATAGTACTGAGGATATTTTCAGAGGAGCCGGATTTAACTTTGATGACGTTGGTTCTATTTTTGAAAATCTCTTTGGAGGAAGAGGACAGGGATTTGGTGGTTTTGGAAGACAAAGAGGCTCTGACCTATTACATGAAACTTTTGTTTCGCTTGAAGATGTGCTTAATGGGAAAAGAATGGATCTTGATTTACAAAAAAATGTAGACTGTCCTGAGTGTAGTGGTTCTGGATGTTTCCCTGGTACATCAAAAACAAAATGTTCAGACTGTGATGGTCAGGGACAAGTTAGGGTAAGTCGTAACATGGGATTTTCTACCTTTGTAACTGTTCAGCCGTGTAGAAAATGCAGCGGACAAGGTATGATGATAGAAAAACCATGTAAAAAATGTAAATTAGGAAAAGTGAAAGGCACTAAACATATATCATTTGAACTTCCCGCCGGCATAGATAATGGTGATTATGTGATATCTGGCGAAGGTGAGTCAATACCTGGCGGTGTCAGCGGTGATTTAATAATAAGGGTTAACGTTCAGCCTCATCCTAAATTCAAGCGTGATGGCAGAGACATTTTTTATGATACACAATTATCAATGACGGATGCAAGCTTAGGAAAAAATTTGGAAGTTCCTACACTAGAAGGATTCAGTAAAATTACTGTGGAACCTGGCAGTCAACCAAACACAATAATCAAACTTAAAGGAAAAGGATTGCAGGGACGTGGATTTAGAGGCCGAGGTGATCAATATGTTAGATTGGTGGTTAATATTCCCAAAAAACTAAGCAAGCACCAAAAAGAATTGTTAAAGGAATTAGAAGACTCGTTTGATTAAAACTAAATCTTAACTGTTCCCAGATTTTTTTTTTTTTTTTTTTATATGATGTCCACCACGAGTGTGAATAACATGGACTGTCTGAATTAACTCAGCAACCATATCCTCTGAGTAATATTTTACATTGTATCTGGCAAGTGTTTTCTTACAATCATTGCAATATATCTCTCTAAATTCCACTAAATTGATAGATATACTCGGCTATTTTGTGTTTACTCACGAAAAAGAAACTTATTCTATGTTTTTTTCTTTCTTGTTGCGGGAGTCGCCCAGCCTGGTCAACGGCGTAAGGTTCAGATCCTTATCTCCTAGGAGTTCGTGGGTTCAAATCCCACTTCCCGCATTTTATTATAATTCTGAGACCTTTTTGTGCAGAAGATCATTGACCATTTTTCCGGAAGCTTTCCCTCTCACTTCTTTCATGGCAATTCCCATTAGGGTAACAACCGCATGTTCTCCACGTTCCTTCACGAGATCCAGGTTATTTTGAATTATTTTATCTAGAATTTCATCAAGTTCTCCTTCATCCATACTTGAAACATCTGTACATTGCATAGCAATCGAAACATTTTCTGATTTGCCAGACATGATGCTTTCAAAAATAATTTCTAGTGATTCCTTGGGTATTTTACCAGATGCTAACAGTTCAAATGATTCTATGATGTGTTCTGGCTTCAATAGCATCGCATCAAGTCCCTGTCTCTCCAGGTTTGTTATACTAGAACAAAGTATTGAGGCTACAAAATTTGGTGAGTTTTTTTTATTTTCACAGATTTTTTCGAACAGATCCATGTATTCCGAGTCAAAAATTTGTTCAGATAATTGGGGATTTAGATCGTATTTTTGTTGAATTTCAGCTATTGAATCATCCCATGATTTTGGAATATTTTCCCTTGCGAGTTTTACTTCTTCAGGCATTACACTAATCGAAGGGATGTCAGTTTCCGGATACATTCTTGATGCACCTGGTCGTGGTCTAAGAAAAACAGTTTCACCGTCTTGTGTGGCAGCTCTAGTCTCAGCTGGAACTCCGTTTACTGCATCTTGAATTCTCTTTACTATAGAATTTACAGCATAATCCAACTTTGAATCTTCGCCAGCTATAATCAGAAAACCATCTCCGTCTGCCAATTCAAGATGTTTTCTTACCTTACCAACATCAGAATCATTAATTCCGTAATTAGGGAGCTCATCTGAATGGAAAACTCCACCAATGCCAAAAAATCTTACAAGCTGTCCAATTTCTTTTCCCAATCTAATTCCAGAGTATGGTTCAAAACCAAACATTCCTGAAAAATTTCTTACTCGTATCGCATTAATTTTTGCATTTGATTTTAATGCCTTTTGAATTATTTTTGATTCACAATCTTTGAAAATCTCAGTAACATCAAGAACATCTTCTTTTGTGATCGTTATTGATAATTTTTTGAGTTTTTCACCAATCAGAATTAGTCCGTGTTGTCTTTTGGCTTCATAGTCAATTATTTTTTCAAGTTGGTCTAGCTGTTGTACGCCCTTTACTTCTACAACTCCACTATTCATAACTGAAATATTTACATCCTGTCTGATTGAGCCAATTCCTCTTTTTACCATCCTTGTTGCTCTTAACAGTCTTCCAAGTGTTAATGCAATTTCTTTGACTTCAGAGGGCTTGGTACTGACAGGTTCTAGGGCAATCTCGACTAATGGTACACCCAAACGATCCAGACTGTAATTTCTTTCGTTTTGTTCGTCCTTGAGAAGTTTCGCTGCATCCTCCTCAAGGCAAACCGCCTGAACTCCAATATTTTTTTCATTTACCTTTAGATTTCCCCCTTGGGAAACAAGCATGGTCCTTTGAAAGCCAGATGTGTTAGAGCCATCAATAACGGTCTTTCTCATAACGTGAATCTCACTAAAAATTTTTGATTTGAGCATGCTGCTAATCAGTAATGAAATCTTCTTTGCATCATGATCTAGATCATGGGGTGGTTCTTCGTCTTTTTCAACCAAGCAACTGCTTTGAGAATTTGCATAGTAGTTGATTTTCTTTGATTTTGCTTTCTCAAATAATGCGGCTGGATCTATTTTCCCAAGCTCACTTTTTGCCGTTCTTAGACTTCTAGAGAATTTTTCAGTGTATTCATCATTTTCTATCGGTTTGCATTTGCAAAATAATTTTTTATCTGTATTCAACTGTTGGTGAATCTCTAATCCGACCTTCAAACCAATTTTTTCAAAATCAATTTCCGCCATAACTAAAACTCTGAGGCAATATTCTCCAGCATTAGCGACTTCATCTCATCTGCATTCTTTGAATTTCCCAAGGCCCACATGGCTTTTACCAGTGAAGTTTCTGGAGTCATATTCTCAAGAGGAGTGATTCCTAAATCTAACAAATCTCTGCCGCTTTCATAGACTGTCATCCTAACCGTGCCATCGATGCATTGTGATGTCATTCCCAAAAAAAGATCATTTTCTCTTGCATTTTTTACAACATCGTACATTGTGCGTCCAACATGTCCCAATCCCGTTCCCTCAAAAATTATTGCCTTACATCCAGTTTGTATAAGATTTTCAATTAATTTCGGGTCATAACCAGGATGATATTTTACAAGAGCGACTTTGGTGTCAATCTTCATCCTAGGGTTGTATTTTTTGTCTTTAAAAAAATCATCTTGTATATTTTTCTTAATTTTTCCTTCAGCAATTATGAATGCTGGGTGACCTCCCATCGTCTCAAACGCTCCACGCTTGCTTGTATGATTTTTTCTTACCCTGGTTCCCAGATGACACGCAACTGTCTGATCATTATCATTATGGTGCATAACAAGAAAAATACCCTTTGTGTTGGATTCAACAAGAAATTTTGAAGCTGCAATCAGGTTTATCGCAGCATCAGACGACGCTCTGTCAGATGATCTCTGTGATCCAACAAGCGCAACTGGAATAGGAAACCCAGCAAGCGCAAAAGACAAAAAAGAAGATGTGTAATGCATGGTGTCTGTTCCATGCGCAATCAGTATACCCTTGTAATCAGAGTTTGCAAGCGAATCAAGTTTTTCCGCAATTTTTGTCCAATGGTCTGGTTGCAAATTTTCTGAGTATTCTGAGAACAAAACTTCCGCATCAATATTAGCAATTTTTCCAAGCTCTGGAACTGCTTCATTGAGATCAGATGCACTAAGTGCAGGTGTAACAGCACCAGTTCTATAGTCAACCTTACTTGCAATTGTTCCTCCAGTAGAAAGGAGTAAAATTTTGGGAAGTGTTGAATTCTCTTTTCTTTCTTCACTCTGTTCAGGCTTTACTTCAGAACTAGAAACGATCTCTATTTTTTGAATCTCGTCAACATTGATTCCTGCATTGTAACCACTTCCTAATTTGATTACTAGATGCTTATCATCACTCGACTCATATCTAGGCATTAAAATCCCAGAGTATGTCAAATCAGCTGTAATCTTGATCGAATCGCCTACTTTTACATTGTTTTTTTTCAAACAATCAAGAGCGTTCCCAGAATATCCTTGGTCTTCTGACATTGAGGTGGTTTAAGCAGTTATTTTATTAAAACTACCTGAAAGCTGAAAGTTCAACTTTCTGTCCTATCTTCAAGTCCTTTTGTTCTCTTACTTTCTTTATGGCATCCTCAAAGTGTCTCATTGTAACTTTAGCATTATCAGCAGATTTTTCAACTTTTGCAATTTCCTTATCCTGCTTTGTTATGGTCTCTTTTTCTTCTTCTGTCGTTGAATCTTTCTTGGCGTGTATACCAGCCATTGAATATTTGTCTAGGTGTTCATGAATGACAAAAGATACAGCAGTATTTGCTATAGCCGCTACATCTGCACCACTAAATCCATCAGTTGCCTCCGCTAATTTATTAAAATTCACATAGTCTGGACTATTAGGATCTTTTTCGAATGGAATTTCCTCTGTATTGATTTCCAAAATCTTTTTTCTGGATTCCTTATCTGGTAAAGGAATCTGTATAATTTTATCAAACCTGCCAGGTCTAAGTAAGGCAGGATCAATCATATCTGCTCTGTTTGTGGCGGCAAGTACTACAACACCGTGCATCTCTTGCATACCGTCTAGTTCAGTTAACAATTGACTTACTACTCTTTCAGTAACTTGTGTCTCCGCACCAGCTCCTCTAATTGGTGCTATTGAATCAATCTCATCAAAGAATACTACACATGGTGATGATTGTCTTGCTCTTTTGAAAATTTCTCTAATTCCTCTCTCAGATTCTCCTACCCACTTTGATAACAATTCAGGACCACGTACAGAAACAAAGTTTGCCTCACTTTCAGTAGCAACTGCTTTCGCCAACATTGTCTTTCCTGTACCGCTTGCACCATGAAGCAAAATACCATGTGGCATTTTATGTCCCAACTTTTCATAGAGTGTAGGATATTTCATTGGCCATTCAATTGCCTCTTGAAGTTCTTGCTTAGTATCATCTAGACCACCAACATCAGCCCATTGTACATCTGGGTTTTCAATATACACTTCTCTCATACCGGATGGTGTAACTTCCATCAACGCTTTTTTGTAATCATCTCCATTAACAATTAACTTGTCAAGTGTTTCAGGAGGAATCTTTTCATCATCTAAGTTAATCTCGGGTAACAACCTGCGCAAACATTTCATGGCTGCTTCCTTACACAAGTATTCTAGGTCAGCACCAACATATCCATGACTAACTGCAGCTATACGTTTAAGCTCTACATTATCAGCCAATGGCATGTTTCGTGTGTGAATATTAAGAATGTCAGCTCTTCCCTTTTTATCAGGAACTTTGATCTCAATCTCCCTGTCAAATCGTCCAGGTCTTCTTAAGGCTGGATCAATTGCATTTGG
>JAANXC010000076.1 GCA_018263495.1 Nitrososphaerota archaeon | reverse complement strand
TTTGGTACCTCGATGTCGGCTTTTCCTATCCTGGTCCTGCAGCAGGGGCCAAGGGTGAGGCTGCTCGCCTATTAAAAGGGAACATGAGCTGGGTTTAGACCGTCGTGAGACAGGTCGGTCTCTGCCTGATGGAAGCGCGGCTGTCTGAGGGGAAGTTGCTCTCAGTACGAGAGGAACAGAGCAACGTGGCCACTGGTCTACCGGTTGTCTGATAAGGCAGGCCGGGCAGCTAAGCCGTTTGGATTAAGTGCTGAAAGCATCTAAGCACGAAACCCATCCCGAGACAAGACAGCCTTTCGTAAGATGAAGGTTCGCAGAAGAAGACTGCGTTGATAGGATGGATGTGTAGATCACAAGCTTCGGCGAGTGATGAGCATGCCATTACTAATAGACCAACACATCAGCACGGCCACTTACATAGAGACTATACATGACGATTCATATTTTTAATTGAACTGAAAATTACCCACATACTTAGATTATATGTGGTAATTGATCATTTCAATCAGCTGTGGGGGAGTGCGTAAGAATGAATCTGCACGAGGGTGGATGTAAAATAAAACTCCCATCCTAGTACCAAACAGCGGAGAATTTCTACCCTCATGGCATCTCAGTTTTTAGAATTTCAAAAACTCTTTTATCAAGACAATCTTAACATTTCTTATGGCTGATGATGAATCATCTAAGAATCAGGCTTACGTTTTGTTAAACGTCGATTATAAGCATCAAAAGAATATTATCAGTAAAGCTAAATCATTCCCAACTGTACAAAATGTAAAGACAATGTATGGAATTTATGATCTAATGATGATTTTAGAATCTGATGATATGGGTGCTATTAAGAAAACAATTGATGTGGACATACATGAACTTGATGGAATAATAAACATGACATCATTAGTTACCGTTGGTACCAAGGATGTACGCTCAATTTTAGAATAAAAATTGCAAGAATTTGAAATAGTAATAGTAGGAGCAGGACCGGCAGGTCTTACAGCTGGAATATATGTTGCCAGACAAAATGTATCATGCTTAATCATCTCAAAGGATTTAGGCGGGCAGATGAACCTAATTCCAAGGCTGGAAAACTATCCTGGTGCTATAATGTCAAGTGGACAAATACTGGCTAAAACACTTGAAACCCAATACTTGTCTTTTAAAGGAGAAATGGTTTATGATACTGTTGAAAAAATTGATGAATTAGAAGGTGGTTTTAAAATAAAAACAACTCGTTCTGAGTATAGAGCAAAAGCAATTGTGTTAGCACCAGGCAAGGTACCAAATATGTTAGGTCTTGAAAATGAATCAGACTATTTTAACAAAGGAATTCATTACTGCACTAAATGTGATGCGCCGTTTTACCAAGGAAGGACTACTGCATCTGTTGGCGTGGGAAATTACCTTCTAGAATCTGGCTTGCTACTATCACGCATGGCTTCTAAGATGTATCTGATTTTAAGGGGTACAAAACTTGCGGGTGATAAGGATCTAGTTACAGCAATAGAGAATAACAAAAACATTGAGATTATTACACAGTCATCAGTGAAAGCAATTTCCGGAAATTCTGTATTACAACAGATTACAATAGTTGATTCATCTGGAGCTGAAAAGGTATTGGATGTCGATGCGTTGTTTATTGAAATGGGTTCAAAGATTAACCTTGATTATGTTAAACATCTGGTAAAAATAAATACAAAGGGTGAAATTGAAATAGAATCCGGTGGCATGACAAGTCACCCGGCAATATTTGCTGCTGGTGATGCTACCACAATTCCATACAAACAGATTATTGTTGCATGTGGAGACGGTTCCAATGCTGGACTCTCTGCATTTAATTATCTTGAAAAACTAAAAGGTAAGCCAGGCGTACGTGCTGACTGGAAAAAGCAGATAGGCGGTCAGGTTTTCCATTATTAATTTTAGATAAATATTAGATTGTTATAATAATTCTATGATGTTATGGATTGCTGCTGCAGCAATTGGAATTGTAGTTGTGGCAGTTTTAATTTACAAATATACAAAGACATCAAAATATGACGTGGTAGGATTTTCTACATATTGTAAGATTTGTGGTGATAAAATTAATGGTCTAAAATGTCCAAAATGTGAACAAAAAAAGACAGATTTAAGATAAAATTACTTAAACCATTGGTCCAACGTATGACTTCGTTTCTCAATACTTTTCTTTAATCTATTTAGTGATGCCTTGACCCTTTCTTCTGAGAAGTCTCTTTCGTTTGATAAATAATCCACAATTCCAGAGTAGTCTGTATCTTTAAACTCTATTTTACCTACATTTGGTGTATCTCCCTGCAAGAAAATTTGTCTTATCTGTTTATAGTCAACTTGTTCTAATTCTTCCTGTATTTTTGGAATATCTTCCAACTTGCCATACTCCTTAATCATTTTCAGAGCAGTTTTTGGACCAATCCTTTCGAATCCGTCAGGATTAAAATCAGTTCCAATGAGTATACCAATATCGATTATTTGCTTGCCAGTAATACCAAGCGCATCCAAACTTTTTTGATAACTGATGATTTCAGGTTCAATGTCAATGTAGGTATTACGATTGGGAAGTTTTCTTCTACCAGAATTAGTAAAATTACGAATGAGTTTCATCGCACCAAATAATATTGAATCAAAGTCTTGGCTAGCTACCGCATCCGCCATGCCATTTTTGTTCATATATGCTGCAGTAGCTTCACCATCTGCTTTTGCTTGTACATATGGTATTCCAAATAAATCAAGAAAATGCTTGGAATCTTCAACCATAGTATCTTGCATTGATGTTGTTTGCTGTGCATATTTTCTTGCTGACTCAAGATCACCGCTAGCCTTCGCTTTTTCATACTTTATTGTAGCCTCCTTCTTACCTAGCTTTCGTCGTTCAATTTCTGCTGTTTTTAGAGATGGTGGTTTGCCATCAAAAACATATACCGGTTTAATTCCCATGGACAAAAAATTAACATTTCTGTACAGCAAACCAGTTAGATGACTAGTTACTCTTCCCTTACTATCAGTAAGATGAAGTCCATCAGGTCCCCTGATGATTGCTAAAAACTGGTAAATTGCATTGTATGCATCAATAGCTATTATTTTTGAGGAAAATGATTCAAGATTAGTTTTTTCTCGTACAAGTAGTGCCTTGATATCTACACCCATACTAATGTCTCATTTTTCTTGTTTTTTTGTTTAGTGCTTTAATCGATTTACTATATTAGGGCGTTTAACAAAATTGCCTTGTCGGGATAGCCAAGCCTGGTAAGGCGGACGCCTCGAAATCTTATACAGGATAGCGTCTGTGCATCCGCACGCGGGGGTTCGAATCCCTCTCCCGGCGTCTTCTGATTTGGACGGAACCCCCACAATAGTTCCTTTATGCAAAAATGAGGTACCTTACATGGGACAAAAGCGTCTTGAGTAAATCATAAAGTAATGCATGATTATATAACACAATCACAATATGATATCATGAATCAAGCATACGTACTCATTAACTGTGATTTGGGACATGAAGACGAGATTATTAAAAGTCTCAAGGAACTCGAGTTCGTAAAAGAGGTGGATGGGACTTTTGGGGCTTATGACATAATTGCAAAGGTTGAGGCAGATTCAACCGACAAGCTTAGGGAGACAATCACATGGAAGATTAGGAAGATGAGCAAAATTCGTTCTACTCTAACACTAATGAAAGTGGAAGGGCAAGGCGAGTAGTTGTATGGGAAACTTTTCAAAGGACTGTCCAGTGTGCAAGAAAAATTTCATTGATCTTATCGAGTTTATGGATCATATAAAAAAAGTACACAAGAACATACCATCTAACAAGATATTTGGTATGGGGAAGGAGAAAACGTGGTCATTCCAAGACGATAACTAATTTTACAAAAAATCAAATTGGATTGTTCGCCAATCTTAAATAAAATAATCACTAATACACTGCCGAGGAAGTCGTCTCCGTCTATGCGTTGAAAAATTTAGAAGACTACAGTCCCAGACGGAGACCATAACGACATGTGTTTANAATTGCCGTATCCAATGAGTTTTTAAACAATGCTTGCGTATATTGTGTGACTAATTGGTGGTGTCTAACTCTCCATAATGGATAACCTGCACTTGTGATGTTCTCTACTTGAGCATCACATAGCCAATTAGTCGGAGTTCATCTTGTTTTACAATGTTAAATATCATAGAGCTGTATAGTATGCGATGCCAAAAGCTGACAAAGCTAAAGCATAAACGAGTGTGACCACGCAAAACAAAAAAATGAAAGCTTGATCATAAGCAAAAGGAGGTAGTCTCCAAAAGAAGTTTTGCCTGAAGTGGTCACACCAAATTTATTATTGCAATGACTTGAATTTCTTAATCGCCTTTTTAGCTAAATCTTCCATATCTTCGCTAGGAAATTTTGTTGGGTCATCGCCTACAAAATGCTCATGTTCATTTTTTTCCTTTTTTTCTTTTCGAGTCTGCATGACTAATCATTAGTTATGATTTCTTTACACATGGTTTTGAATGTTTGATTAATTTTTTTCCACAAAATTTACAGTAGTGTCTTTGTGTGTCTCCTTTATTTCCCATTAGATGACTAAACTAGTCATAACTAAATAGATATCTAGATTCTAGTCTTTGTTTTTCTATAAAATCTTCTGCTATCTTGATGATTTCTAAGGCCTTATCGATTTTTTCCTTATCTGTCATTCTAAATCCTCTAATACTCTGGGATTTTCTTTATGACATATCGGGCATTGATTCCGGCTAAGATAAAATTTAAACCAATTTGATTTTATTTTGGTTAAATCTTTTCTGTTTCCAGTGATCACTGGGTCGCATTTGCAAGATCCTTTTTCTAATGGAAAAATAAACCATATATCAAAATATGATTTTTGTAACCAAGTGTTAAATGGGTAACTGCTTTTGGGACGTCTGGTGTTTCTAGGTGTTTTTCTTGGTTGTCGTTTTTTCGCTTGATTTGTCAATTATCTAATAACTCCTCTATACCTAGTTTCTGTTCATTTTCCGTACTCTTTTTCTTCTTCTTTTTCCTACTTGTCTTGCTCACATTATACTCTAACACAATTAATCGATAAAAATTTTGCATGTTCAGGAATAAACTATTAGTAAAGGCGATTAGAAAAGAATCAAGTTAAGTGTCATTTTTTTGACCACGCAGTTTTGCGAGATTTTTTGATTTTTGTTTTTTTGGTTTTTCTTCTTTGTCGTACTTTATTCTTTTTTTTCTTTCTTTGTTCTACGTTCATTTTAAATCCCAAATAGATACAAAATAACAACTAGTATTGGTACACCTATCACAACCCAAAGAGTTAATCTTTTCATTCTAAATCACTATGCTCTTTAGCTAAATGTTCTTCTTTTGGGAGTTTGGTATTGCCCTGAAAATGTGGTTGAACTACAACTCCACATATTTTACATTTTGAGTTTTCAAAATATTTTTCAACATCTTTAGGTGTGTTCATTCTAAATCCTACTAGGTAGAGCTTCTACATAATCTCTCTTCTTGTATTTGTTAGACAGAGTACATTGATCAAGACTTAACTATCACTACGCCTAACTAATCACAGAAATGAGGCAGAATCGTTATGGTTTCTGTCCAATTAAAGCAGGCACTCTCCCGGCGTCTTCTGATTTGGTATAACATAAAAGTGAGACAATAATTGATAACTAACAATGGCAGAGATAGATACCACAAAAAATGTTTATCTGTTCACGCATGGTCGTCAAGATCTTATAGAAAAATCAACAAACGCATTAGTTGCGAATGGTTTTTCAAAAGATAAAATCATTATGGCTCTTCCAAGTAAGGCGGGAGATGTAGATGATTATATGGCAATGTTATGGATGCCACCAAATCCTGATCATATCAAGATTCAGAAAATAACTAAAGTTGAGCCAGCAGAAGCGGAAGGAATGATAGGAGTATGGAAAGGCGTTTCAAAAGATGATATGTTTGAAATTAAAATATAAAAAATAACATTTTATTCTTCACGCCAACGTTTTATTATCAAAAATGCAAGTATAGCACCAACTACCCCAGCCAATATTATGAATTCTGTAAAAAATGTATCATTCATTTAACTAACCAAAAACATTGTAAAATATAATTTTATTTTGTATCATTTTGATCAGAATCGTTTGGTCCATCACGTGTATCAAAAGAACCACTTGGTCCTACCATGTCTTCCGGTTTTACATCTTGATCCCATTTGCCTTTTATTCCTTTTACTAACGATACAATTCCACATGCAATCAGTAATGCAACAATTGCAAAAATAACCATCTTATTTTGAGCTGCAATGTCACAATCAATCTCTGTTGGTGGCATATCAGCATGATATTCATAACACACATGGAATTCTTCCTGCATGGTGATCTCATCAAATTGAGCACCAAAAACTGATAGAATAATAATTCCTGCAAAAACTAATCCGACACCTAATATGATAAAACGTGTATCACTCACAGACTAAATGTATATTTTGAATATTTTAGGCTATTCCATTCCAAATTTTCTAATGTGAGCACTTGAACATATTTAAAATTGTAATTTTAGATTTAATTATGGTATTTGGATGGGGCAAGAAAAAACCACAAAAACAGGAGCCAGAAATAGCTCCTCAAAAAAAACAAATTTTGCTTTCTGATGTACCGAATGTTATTGATGAGATACATTCAATTCGAACAAAAACAATAATTGCTGAGACTAAAACATTTAAAAATAAAATTAAATCAAGTTGCGAAACAATTCTACATATTGCTATTGATCTAGAACGTGATACGCTAAATGTAGACGATATAGATGTTCACTTAAAACGATTAGTTGAGCGGGGAAAAAAAGAGGTTATATCAGTTATCAAGAGGGAATCAATTGTTCAACTACCAGAGATAAATTCCTATGGTGATGTGAAAAATTTTAATGCAATTGCTGGCAGAATGCTAAAGAAAATCGGGGACTCATTAGGAAGACAATCTAGTGTTATTCATATATTTGCAAAGAAATATGCTGGCAAGTTAAAAGATGATCTTAAGGTAATGACAGATGGGAATGATGAAATTTCTACCATAATTACGAATTACACTGAATTAGAAACTAAAATTGAACAAATTTTGAATACTATGAATAAGATTGAGCAATCAAAAAAATCAATTAGTGATTTAGGCGAACAGGAAAAACTAACTACAAAAACCATCGATGATCTAATTGCTACAATTGATAGTGATGAAAAAGAGATTGAGAATATTAAAAACAGCAGTGAGTATACAGAATTTCTACAAATTAATGAAAAGCTAGATTCTTTATCTTCTGAAAAAAATAAAATTAGGAATGAGATCGAATTACATCTTACTAAGATTTCAAGACCACTAAACAAGTATGTTTATGTTTCCTCACTTGATAAGCCACTAAAAAAATTATTAGCAGATTTAATTGCAAATCCATATGATGTATTGGTTGATTCTAACAAACAAGACATTATACAAATATTAGAATCGACACGCAAGGGAATACAATCAGGCTCTGTATCTGTTAAGGATACTGATAAATCATTATTACAAATTGATGAGACACTTTTACTTATTCCTGGATTCATTGAAAAAATTTCTGTTTTTAATCGATCTAAAAGTGATATTGAAAGTAAATTATTGGGATTTAACAATGGTCAGCTGAAACAAAAAGAATCTGTTCTTAGTAAGCATAGAAATGATAAATCATCTTTGGAATCAAAAATTAGATCTATAGAGAAAGAGTTGAAAGATACAACCGAACTCATTCCTAAATTTGTTAAATCTGTAGAGTCTATTTTAAATGAAATTTCAGCTGTACAATATGTTATAAGAACGGAGTAATGGTTTGCAATTAAAAAAGAAAAAATTTGAACGTAAGATATCATTGTCTAAGGATGCAAGAGATGGCATCTTGTCTTTTTGTAAGATGAATCATCCAAATGAAGGCATCTTGATTTTACGCGGAAAAGCAAAACGTGGTGATGTATTCATAAATGGATTAGTAGTACCACCATTTTCTGAAACAGGAGCAGACTTTGCTGGATTTCCTAACAATCCATTACCACTGGATCCTAGTTATGTCGGCATCGTTCATTCTCATCCTGTTGGTTCAGCTGAACCATCTCTAACTGATTTGAATAATTTTTTTGGTCTTGTTTCAATGATTGTAAAGTCACCTTATGAGGACGATGACATATTTGCTTGGGATAGTGATGGAAAAGAAATTCCATTTGTAGTTGTTTAACATTAATAGATTGTAGAATTAAGAGTGCAAAAATTCTGACAAACCTTTATAAAGTTTTTTTGCTAATTTTTTCATTATGATAAATTACAAGGGTTATCTAGTATTTTTGTTCGCATCTTTGGCTGTAAGTATTGGACTGCAATTGGTTCTACCGTTTCCATATGGTTTGGGTGCAGCACTAGCAATCTTTATCATCTTTCCACTAATTTTGAGAAAGAGAATGATGTCACGAATGAGAGGTTCTAGTGGATCAGGATCAGGATTTGGTTTTGGAGGACTATTTGGTCAAGGTCAAGGTACTGGTGTAAGATATGTCTGTCTAACTTGTAACCACCGATTCAAGGGTGGAGATTGTCCTCGCTGCGGCTCTAAAATGAAACGTGCAGATTTTTAGGTATACGTGGTTAAATGTCAAATCTTGCATTGGATAATATCCGAAAAAAGGTAGTTTATCAGAATACAGTAGATATCTGGATTGCTATGTGTCAAGAACAGAATACTGATTGGAATAACACAGAAACGTACAAAAAATTCATTGCTTATTTATTGCAAACAAAATTGACCATGAAAAAATTTCCATTATGCATTAAGGAATCTGGCGGAAATTTTGAGCGAGGGCATGATAAGACAGAATTTGGTGAGAAACTTTCAGAATCAAACGATGAAAATAGTGCAGTTTACACCATTAAACTAAATGATACTGCAATGAATATTATCAGGGAATTCAAATCCTAATTAGATACATATTTTAAAATTAGTTATTTTTTTAGCTTAGGATTTACAATTGCATCTAATGCATTACCAATGAAAACAAACGCAAGACCTGTAATCGCAATCATTATTCCAGGTGGAGCAATCCACCACCATAATCCTCTTGCTGCAGCACCATATGTATTTGCATCATGTAGTATTTGTCCCCACGTGGGAAATGTTGGATCACCAAGACCCAAAAAACTTATGCCAGCTTCTGTTGTAATCGCAGCAGGGACTGAAATTGCAATACTAGCAAAAGCATAAGGCAGTAATTGTGGAATAATATGTTTAAAAACTATTTTTGAGTTTTTTTGTCCCATCATTTGTGATGCCTCTACATATTGTCTAGTTTTGATTTGAAGTGCCATACTGCGTGAAACCTTTGCAATACCAACCCAACCAAAGATCATCAGGAATCCTACTAACAAAAATATACTATTACTAATAGTCACGGCAAGAATTATCAAAAAAGGTAATGCTGGAAGTGCGTAGATAACGTCGTTAAACCTCATCATAGCTTCGTCTGTTTTTTTCCCCTTAAAGCCAGAATATACACCATAAATCAAACCAGCTAATACAGAACCGATAGCCACAGCGATGCCAATAAACAAAGCAAGTGGGGTTCCCCATAAAAGACCGACCGCAAGGTCTCTTCGTAACTCATCCGTTCCCATCATTCCATATGCTTTACCACCAAGAATTAATTTGGAATCAATAATACTTACTTTTTTATCAATACCATAGATATTCACTAAAAATACATAATCTCCCTTCAACACTTTTCCATCTCTGTCTGCAAAGATCATATCTTCACTTGCTGTGTTTTGATTATAGAAACCCATTTCAGAAAAATGAATTTGAATATTTTTTTTAATACTGTTATCAGCCGAAAAAATTCGTTCATGATGTACAACTTTTGTGTCCGAGTGTGGTAATGATCTAGACAAAAGAAGTATTTGTGACTGATCTGGTCTAATTACAGAAATTTGTAATAGTTGTGAGCCTGAATACTCAACATTAAATTCATAAATAAAATCACTTGGAAAATCATCATAGTGATATTGTATACCGAATTGATGCGATGCTAATGATATAAAATCATCTTTAGTTATTGCTATTGGCTTATCCATTATAAGATGTTCTGGAATTTTTTCTGTANTGAAATAGTTTACCCATGCCGGTACCGATGTCTTTGGATATGAAATCCAGCTACCCGGATTATTCCATTGCTTGAATGTATCTATAGGAATTGTGATAATGGCTATCATCGATAAAATGATAAGGCTTGCCAAAATTCCAATACCAATAAGACCAATTTTACTCTTAACAAATTCTCGTTTTATTTCTGATGAACTTACACTACTCATTATGTTTTCACCCTTGGATCAAAATAACCATAAAGTAAATCTGCAACAAGGATACTGATCAAAAATAACACCGTAAGTACATATGTGGCACCAATTATGATTGGCAAATCCATTACACTGATAGCCTCAAAATAAAGCCGTCCCATTCCTGGCCAATCAAATACCGCTTCTGTAATTATTGCACCACCGAGTGAACCTGAAAGACTTAGTGCGAGAATTGTAACAATTGGTGGTGCGGCATTTTTTAAAGCATGTTTATAAATAATCTTTTTTTTATCAATGCCGATAGCCTTTTTTGCTGTGATAAAATCTTCTTGTAGTGTTCCTACCATAAAATTGCGTACAAGATATGCCCATGCACCAAATCCAATCATTACAATTGTGATCAGTGGTAATGCCATATGGTAAAGCAATGCAATAATGTAACCAGATTCTGTTGGAAGTATTGATGGTGTTGCCCTTGCGGGAAAAATATGATATACAAATGCAAATAGAAAGATCATAAGCATTCCTATCCACCAAACGGGAAAACTACTACTAACTACTGCAAACATAGAAGTGACTCTATCAATAACGGAACCCACTTTGCTTCCTGCTAATGCACCCAAAAATATTCCAATTATGGAAATGATTATGGTTGCTGTAGTGAAGAGCAAAACAGTTCTTGGAATCTTTTCTAATAATATGTCGCCAACATTGGAAGATCCAGAATCACTTGTAAGAAACGTTGCATTTCCAAAATCTAGAATTAATATCTTATACATAGTAAATCCAATTCTCTGAGGAGAATACCACGGATTATCTAATCCAAGCGTTTCAATTCTCTGATCAATTTGTTCTTGCACAAACTTATCAAATTCTTCAACAGTTGCAAAACTTTCAGCTATAGCAGGATTTTCTGTAATTTCTGCTCTTACCTGGTAGACTATACCTTGTTTTAAAATAATGTCCATATTGGATCCAACTAATGCGATTGTTAATAGCAGAGTTATCATCAGAACTCCAAACATAGTAATACATCTAGTAGCGATGTATCTTTTCAGACTCAATGGGTAAGTTAAGAAAATTTACCTTATAACTTCTAGCAAAAACTTTTCAAAGGCTAATATCTAAATTATATTCATGATATGTGCTAATTGTGAAAACCACAAACATTTTGAGTGTATTGATTGTTTAAACGATCACAAAACCAATCTTTGTAATTGTGATTGTCATAATACTCAGCATAAACATGATTAATACAGGAAAACATATCTTGCCATACTAAATCATTTTACCCATATATCACTATTTTGAAATAATCAAGATTCATAAGGTACCAAAACAATTTTCGAGAATCACGAAAGAACAATGAAAACATTTGGAACACTTGAATATGCAATTGACAAGTATTCAGGATCATGGACCTGGAAAATTACTGGCGTTAGAGCTGTAATGATGGTTTCAAAGCTCATACCGGAGTTATGGTATGGCAGTGGTCCTAATGAGGTTATTATTCCTGATAATGAAAAGAATGTTAAACAAATCAGACTTATTTTGGAAAGATATCCATTGGAAATATTATCAAAATCTGTTTGGCAACGAAAAGCACGTGCTAAAATTATTAAAAAACCAACTAAAACAAAAATTGAAAAACTTTCAAAAGCTATACCAAAAAAACAATTTCGTGGAAAACTGTTAAACTTTCAGAAAATGGGTCTAGATTTTCTTTTGAAATCTTCGGGTAATGCATTACTTGCTGATGATATGGGTCTTGGTAAAACTGTACAAACGTTAGCGTATATCGCATCAGAAAAACAATCATCGCCGGTTCTTGTAGTAGCTCCGCTTGTTACACTAACTAATTGGCAGCGTGAAATAGAAAGATTCATGAAAAAAAAGAGTAGAAATGGCCGTATTGTTGAGGATGGTGTACCAACCATAACAAGCATACGTTCAGGTAAACAAAAAGAAATTTCTGATTATGATTTCTATCTTATCAATTACGAGTTACTTTATAAACGCCAAATTGATCTGTCAAAATTAAAAATTCGGACACTTGTATGTGATGAAGTACAACATCTTCGTTCTAAAACAACTAAAAAGTATAGAGCAATTAAAAAACTGGCAGGAATGAAATCAA
>JAANXC010000075.1 GCA_018263495.1 Nitrososphaerota archaeon | reverse complement strand
AACATTCTTAAAAAGAATTTCATGAATATTTCAAGATATTTTAGATGTAACATTTGATCTGAGATCTGATTCATACCATACTGTGATAGGCTTTCGATTCTTTGAGTAAAAATTCACAGCCAAATGTGAAAAAACTGAATTTTTTCTGACAGACCCATGTGTATGCAGTATTTTGGCCGGGATGTAAACCACATCGCCAGAAGTCAAATTAACTGTTTTAGTTTTCGATATCTTGAATTTTGAAATCCCACCACTCGTTTTTTTATAATAAACCAAACTTCCCTTACCCTTAGTCACAATAAGCATTTGAGCACCAGTATGGGAATGAATCTTGGTTCTAGCTGATTTTTTAAATATTACATGATAAATGTCGTGTTCAGATGGTTTCGTAATACCAGAAATTTCACGAAGTGTTACTGGACCAGTAAAGTAGTCTTTTTTTACTTTTTTAACTGGTGCAGAGGAAATATTACCTTTTTTCAATTACTTATGATAAAAGGTATTAGTCATAAAAAACTATAGACATATGATTACGTGGTAATAATTGGCTAACTCAAAATACAAAATTAAGACAGTGGTTTTACGTCCAATTTTAGATCTTAGTGAAGCTGAACAAATTGTTGAAAATGGGAAAACATCATTATTTAGAAGTATGTTGCAAAAACCTAAAAAAATGGAAGTACATGTACATTCAATAAAACTCTCTTATGAGGCATTTTTAATTTTGTCAGGAAAGTATAATGCAAATTTTTATCGTAAAGCTGTTCATACAATTAATGTCGAGCCCACTGTCAGAGAGATAATTGTTGGTGATGGTGTGTTTCCAATTAAACAAGGAAGAGGCGTATTAGGAAAACTTAACTATAAAATAAAATCAAGTACTAAAAGAAAAAACCAGATTGATTTGGAGTTAGAAGAACATGTATATCTTGATAACGAACAAGAGGTTGCGTTTGATCATCATGGTAAGGAAATCAAAATGCCATACAAAATGAGTTCAAGACTAATTGAAAGTTATCCAAGACGTACGTTAGAAAAAACAAAAAACAATGTAAAAAAACCTGAAATTACATATGATGCTGCAGTGCTAAGGTTAACATCAAAATTAAAAAAGTCAGTTTCAATTGGAAGGCGTAATCTGGAGGAGAAAATTACTATAAATGAAATAATTGAATTGTATGTACCAATTTATGAAGCAAGGCTAATCGGGCCTAAAAAAAATGTGCGTCTAATGCGAATAGACAGTATTAGGAAAAAAGTTTTGTAATATCACTTGATAAGTCTTGTAAATTTTGGCTCATCCTGTAATGAATCAAAAAATTCATCTTCGAGAGCCCACTTTTTGATTGTTTTTCGATCCTTTTTGACCGCCTGCTCTAATAGATATAATGCTCTACCAACATTATTCATAGCGGCATTGCTTCGTGCCATTGCATAGATTACGTTGACGTTACCTTCGTGTATCTGAAATAATTTATCAAAAATTTCTAACGCCCTTTCATGCTTTCCTAATTCTGCTAATTCCATTCCCTTATGAAAAAATGCATCCATATGTTTTGGGTGTTTACGATATATGTTTTCAAAACAGTTTAAGGCTTCTTCATGTTTTTTCATCTTTCCTAATACCACGCCTCTGTAAAACGCTGTATTTACATTCCCTGAATCGCATTTTATCGCTTCATCTAAATTTTGTATTGCTTCTTCATGTTGTAATAACTTGTCATAGAGTACTCCCTTATTGTAATGTGCAGCCGCATATTTTGGGTCTATTTCTATAGCTTTATTGTAATATTCTAACGCATCATCTGTATTACCAAGTTCTGCTAGTGCGATACCTCTGTTGTTAATTGCAGCAATGTGCTTTGGATTAATCTCAAGCACTTTGTCAAAACATGTAATCGCATCTTGATGTTTTCTTAATTGATTTAATGCAATACCTTGATTATATAACGCCTCAATATTTTTTGGATCCTGTTTTATGATTTTTTTGAAAAATGATAATGCAGACTTTGGTTGTTGTTTTTCCATAAATGACATAGCCTGATGTAATAAATCCTCGGTTTTTTCTTTACTGGCAAAAAATATCATGATGATCAGTTTTGTTATGCTAATTTATTTTTTAAACTTTGTAAGAAATTTATCAGTAGATTTTGCTATAGCATTAATATCAGATTTTGTATGAGCATCTGAATACGCACCTAATTTTCCTGGCAAAAAGAATATCCCATCATTTGCAATCATATGAAAATGATAATCATGTAATTTTTTTGTATTACATTTTGCTGCATCAGTTGCATTATTAATTTTATATATTGAATCATTCAAAAAGTGCGTTAAAAACAATGAACCAATTCCAGTTGTAATTACACTTCCACCAAATTTTTTATCAAGCATTTTTCTAGTTTCAATTCCAAAACTGTTTAATTTATTATAAAGTAAATTACCTTTATTTTTGATTAAAGTAAGCATTGTACTACCTGCTATCATAGTCAAAGGATTTGCAGAAAATGTTCCACCGCCAATATATGCACGTTCTGTTTTTGAGAATATTGACGTACTTGCATATTTCATTAGTTCATTTTTACCACAAATAACACCAATTGGAAACCCACCCCCAACTATTTTTCCAAGAGTTACCAAATCAGGGTCAAGTTTCATCGTATTGTAAAGACAGCCAAATCTAAATCTAAAACCAGTAACAATTTCATCCAGAATGAATAATATGTTATTTTTATGGCAAAATTCTTGTATACATAACAAGTATTCCTTTGTAGCAGGAATACATCCACCACCACCTAAAACTGGTTCAATAATAACAGCAGCCAAATCATTTTTTTTCGTTTTCAAAATTTTAATTGATTTTTCTAAATTATTGTAAGGTAATGATATTATGTGCTTTTCATCAGTTAGACCACTACTCTCAGACTTACGGAATGGCCAATTGACTGTTTTAAGTAAATCTGTAGTATAACCATGCCATCCACCATCAATTTTAGCAATTGTTTTTCTTTTTGTTATTGTTCTAGCAAGCCTAACAGCATACATAGTAGCCTCTGTTCCAGTTGATGCATATCTAATTTTTTCCGCAACAGGTACAGCCTTTGAAATTTTTTCCGACAGTTCGATCGAATTTTTATTTAATGTTCCATGCATCCAATCATAACTCAACTGTTTTTTTATTTGACTTGCTATTTTTTTCTGCGTATGTCCTAAAATTAAACTCCAATGACCCATCCAATAATCAACATATTTGTTTGAATCCACATCAATCAGGAATTTACGATTTGCTGATTTAGTCACAAATGGATATGGTTCAAAGAATCGAATATTATGATGTACACCATCTACATGGTATTTTTTAGATTTTTCAAAAAGTTTGGCTGATTTTCCAGTTTTTAATCTGTAAGCTTTTATTGTATCTTCCATTCTAATCATCCTTTTATATTGAATATATTATTGATCGGAAAGCTATGTATTTTCTGTTTAGTTTTTGTACAGTTTATAAGTACATCTAACATCAAAGTTTTCGCATACGTAACGCAAGAGCGGCGCTTGTGATGAAGTATGGTAGTGAACCAGTTTATGATTTACAGGCCTCCAGTTACGCATACAAAATGTGGATTTGACCAAATGATCAAATCTGAAATGTGAAGATTATGTGCATTCCGTTAATTCCAATAATAGTACAAATTATTTACTTCTAAGATTCAGAATCCGGTTGATCCTGCCGGACCTGACTGCTATCGGATTGATACTAAGCCATGCGAGTCTTTGCAGTAATGCAAGGCATACGGCTCAGTAACACGTAGTCAACTTACCCTATGGACGAGGATAATCTCGGGAAACTGAGCATAATACTCGATAGATCATAATGCCTGGAATGGTTTATGGTTGAAATGATTCGTCGCCATAGGATAGGACCGCGGCCTATCAGCTTGTTGGTGAGGTAATGGCCCACCAAGGCGATTACAGGTACGGGCTCTGAGAGGAGAAGCCCGGAGATGGGTACTGAGACAAGGACCCAGGCCCTATGGGGCGCAGCAGGCGAGAAAACTTTGCAATGTGCGAAAGCACGACAAGGTTAATCCGAGTGATTTCTGCTAAAGAAATCTTTTGCAAGTCATAAAACCACTAGTGAATAAGGGGTGGGCAAGTTCTGGTGTCAGCCGCCGCGGTAAAACCAGCACCTCAAGTGGTCAGGAGGATTATTGGGCCTAAAGCATCCGTAGCCGGCTCTGTAAGTTTTCGGTTAAATCCATGTGCTCAACGCATGGGCTGTCGAAAATACTGCATAGCTAGGGAGTGGGAGAGGTAGACGGTACTCGGTAGGAAGGGGTAAAATCCTTTGATCTATCGATGACCACCTGTGGCGAAGGCGGTCTACCAGAACACGTTCGACGGTGAGGGATGAAAGCTGGGGGAGCAAACCGGATTAGATACCCGGGTAGTCCCAGCTGTAAACGATGCAGACTCGATGATGCATTGGCATATAGCCAGTGCAGTGTCGCAGGGAAGCCGTTAAGTCTGCCGCCTGGGAAGTACGTACGCAAGTATGAAACTTAAAGGAATTGGCGGGGGAGCACCACAAGGGGTGAAGCCTGCGGTTCAATTGGAGTCAACGCCAGAAATCTTACCCGGAGAGACAGCAGAAT
>JAANXC010000074.1 GCA_018263495.1 Nitrososphaerota archaeon | reverse complement strand
AGAAGAAACTACTGCAGGTGTAAACCGAATTAGAGCTGTAGAAAAAGATGGTAAGCTCCGCTATCCTGTCATCTCAGTCAATGATGCATATACTAAACATATGTTTGATAACAAATATGGCACTGGTCAGAGTACAATAGATGGTTATCTACGGGCCATGAACTTGTTACTTGCATCTAAACGAATTGTAGTTGCAGGCTACGGTTGGGTTGGAAAGGGTGTTGCTGCAAACTGCCGCGGAATGAATGCCAAAGTTATCGTGACGGAAGTAGATCCTGTGCGAGCGCTGGAGGCACATATGGATGGTTTTGATGTAATGCCAATGTCACAGGCTGCAAAAATTGGTGAGATCTTCATAACAACTACTGGAATGACTAGTATTATCAGAAAGGAACACATCTTAACAATGAAAGATGGTGTAGTACTTGGAAATGTTGGTCACTTTGACGTTGAAGTGGACTCTAAGTTTCTTCTGAAGCAGTCAAAATCTGTTAGACGGGTTCGCCCATATCTTGACGAATGCATACTAAAAAATGGCAAAAGAGTCTATCTTATCGGTGAGGGTAGGATAGCTAACTTAACAGCTGCGGAAGGTCACCCGCCAGAAGTCATGGCACAATCATTCTCAAACCAATTACTTTCAATTCTTTATATTCTGAAAAATCATAACAAGATGCCAAAAAAGGTTGTTGGTGTTCCAAAGGAGATAGACAAGCAGATAGCAATTGATGCTCTGAAAGCTATGAATGTTAAGATTGACAAGCTAACAAAGGAACAGGTCAAATACATGGGTAGTTGGTAACTTCTAAGATTACTTTTATTCATGATGGGAAACGAGATGGAATCAGAAAAAAGATGGTGTGAAAACTGTATGAGTCATACTTCACATGAAATACTTGATTCTGACAAAGTTATGGTCGGAAAGAAAACAAAATTCCTGTACAAATGTGTAAATTGTGGAAAGAAAAAACGCATGCCTGCATTTCGAGGCATGGCAGAATCTACATACTAATATTAACTATTTTGACAAGAACAAACTTCTTAACTAAACTTTATAAAATCTATATCAAATGAACTCAAAGGCAATAATCACAAGCGCATTACCATATGCAAACGGGGAAATTCATCTTGGTCATGTTGCATCCACATATTTACCAGCTGATGTTACAACTAGATTTCTAAGACAAAAAGGAGTTGAAGCATATTACATATGTGCATCTGACGATTTTGGAACTCCAATCCTAATACAATCTGAAAAAGAAGGAAAAACACCTGAGGAATATGTAGAATATTGGAACAAGCGTGATTTTGAAGACTTTGCTGCATTTAACATAAAATTTGATTTCTTTTACAAAACAAGTTCCTTAGAAAACAGGCAATTTGTACAGGATGTTTTTAAAAAACTTGAACAGGCTGGGCATATTTATGAAAATGAAATTATACAACTTTATTGTAATACGGACAAGAAATTTTTACCAGACAGATATGTAATTGGAACGTGTCCATACTGCAAGGCGAATGATCAATATTCAGATTTATGCGAAAAATGTGGTCGTGTACCAGAAGAGATTGAAAATCCACACTGTTCAATTTGTGGACAGACACCAGTTAAAGAAAAAACAAAGCATTATTTTTTCAAGCTGAAAAACTTTTCAGATAAGTTATCTCAATATCTTGAAAGTAATCAAAATCTCCAAAAAGATGTGAAAAAGTATGTCCAAAACTGGATTAAAGAAGGGCTAACTGATTGGGATATCACCCGCGATATATCTTGGGGTGTTCCTATTCCAGTTGATGGAGAAAAAGAAAAGGTGTTCTATGGTTGGTTTGACAACCATCTAGCATACATTTCATCCACAATAAAATTTCTGAATGATAATGGTAAAGATGGGAAAAAATTTTGGAATGATGCGGATATCTATCACTTTATTGGAAAAGATATTGTTTATCATCACTTTCTGTTTTTGCCTGCAATGCGTTTAGGAATTAATGAAGAGTACAAACTTCCTGATTACATTCCAACAAGAGGACATCTTACGTTGGAGTCAAAGAAAATTTCAAAGAGCAGAAACTGGTATATTGGTCTTAAGGATTTTTTGAAAATTTTTCCCTCAGATTATCTAAGATTTTATCTTGTTTCAATAAATCCATATTCACAGGACGATCTTAATTTTAACTGGGATGAGTTTGCGACAAAAATTAATTCTGAATTGATAGGAAACCTTGGAAACTTGGTTAACCGTGCGCTTGGTTTTACTGTAAAATCTTTCAATGGTATTGTTCCAGATCCAGAGAAGTTTGATGATATGGATAAAGAATCAGAAAAGATGATCCATGAACTTGCATCACAATTGAGCGTGTTAATGGAAGAAAATCATCTTGATAGAGCATTAAAAAAGATTTTGCAATTTTCAGCTCACTTTAATCAGTACTTTCAGCATAAGGAACCCTGGAATAATGGTGCAGGCACAAACTCCTGCGTTTTTTTGGCAGTTAATGCAGTAAGAAGTTTAGCAATAGCGATTTATCCATTCTTGCCAGAATCATCACAAAAAATTTGGGCGCAGCTTGGATTGGATGGTAACGTTTCAACAGAAATGTTTGACGAGATTTCAAGCATTACGCTAAAACATGGTCACAAGCTAGGACAAGTTTCTCCATTGTTTGAAAAAGTGGAAGAATCAGTTATAGAAGAACAGAAGTCAAAGCTTGGGGGCACAAGCTAGATTGAAAAAGATTTTCCCTCGAATATCTACCAGAGGATTTTATGATCTTTATTCAGGTCGAACGATAAAACATGAATCATATAGCTTGTACCCAAAGAGAGATTTTGATGCATTAATCGGTTCAAAGGAGATTACTATAATGATTCATGGGCTAAGAAACAATGCTTCTGGTGCACTGACAAAATTTGTAATTGCAAAAAGAAGATTAGCGCATCTTGGTTACAAAAGTCCTGTAATAGGATATAGTTATGATTCAAACACAACAGGCGCACAATATGTCACGTCTGCACTTCATGCATTGTATACTGGTGTAACCATAGCAAACAAGAATGGAAGAAACTTGGCACGATTTGTTACTGATTTTAAGCGTAAAAGTCCAGGTACAAAGATTCGTCTAATGGGACATTCACTTGGCGCACATGTAATTCAGAGTACGATAAAAAATCTTGCAAGAAATGCCAAAAATAGCGGAATCTTGGAGGCAGTTTATTTTTTCGGAGGTTCGATTCCTAGCAACGCGCTAAGTCCAAGAAATGGTTCTGCCACACAAAAAATTGTTACAACAAAAATTAGAAACTATTACAGTCCATACGATGATGTACTCAGTTTAGTAGATGATTGGAATTGGGTAGATACTCCAATTGGCTACATGGGTGCACATGGAAAGACAATATCAAAATACACTCAAACAATGGTAAAACCGAAAAATCATCGCTTTGCAAGTTATGCTGCTGTCCTTAGATCATTTCCATAAAATCAGTCAAGCAATTTTGGCCTTGGCTAACAAATAATTACAATTATGATATCAATTGGCTAGACCAATACAGATTATGAAGGCTATTATAGCAACGGCTATTGCAGCTCCCTTTCTATTAATTCCCATTAATTAGGTGGATAAATTACAACTATAAAAAAATAATCATGATCGGCTAATCAATTAGTACGGAAACTAAACTTACAAATGGAGTTTATCAAAAATATAACCTGTGAAGCAAATACGTGCATTATTATGAACTCGATCAATTTTGTTGTTCTTGGAGAACAGACAATTGCAAATGATTTTGGTAAAAAAGGTACAACTACAGATCTTACACTTTATGATAAAAAGGAGTCTGATGTTATTAGAACATGGGTTATTCCAAATGGATTCCCAGAAAAGATTCAACCTCTGTTACAAGCAATAAACATTGCAGAGTATGTAATTTTCTATATTGCATCGCTTGACAAGTATGTTGGCGAACAAATTATTGCATTGGACATGCTAGGAAAAAAAGATGGCATTATAAGCCATTCTTATGAAGTCGATGAAAATCGCTTTAATTCTATGATCAAAGGAACAGTTTTGAATAATTACAAGAAAGTTGATTCACCAAACATTAAACAGGAATTAACAAAATTTCCATCAATTTCAAGTGATGGTGCTGTACAAATTGTAATAGATCATTGTTTTGATGTGAAAGGTGTTGGAACTGTCGTGTTAGGCAAAGTATTACAAGGCATAGTAAATCAGTATGATAAGCTAAGGCATTTACCGTCAGGATCTGAGATTATGATAAAGTCAATTCAAATGCATGACGATGACGTAAAGCAGGCAATTTGTTCAGCAAGGGTCGGTCTTTCACTAAAGGGAATCAAGCCGGATGAAATTCAAAGAGGTGATATTCTTACAATTGATGATTCCTTAGAAGTAAAAACTGAACTTGTGATTAATTTCAATCAGTCCCCATTTTACAAAGGAGAAATTTTGGAGAATCAGATGTGTCTTCTTAACGTTGGACTTCAAATAAAGGCAGCAAAGATTTCATCTATCTCACCATTCAAGTTAACGTTGGAAAAACCAATCATCTATAAGAAAAATGATATTTGTATTGTCATAAAACCGGAATCCACTACAGTACGAATAAT
>JAANXC010000073.1 GCA_018263495.1 Nitrososphaerota archaeon | reverse complement strand
CTCTCCCTTTTCAAAATCAGAAAATTTTGTAATACCAGGTCTCATTATATTTGCGCCCTTGCATACGAACTTGATGGCACCCATATCAACTATCACATATGGAAATTTTTCTAAAATTGGAATGTCGCCCAAAAAAGGCAATATATCTTCACCTATTTTTACTGCGGTTATCTCATTACCAGTTATTATAACTCCCTTTTCATCTATTTGATGTGTTCTCACATTTTTTTGCTTAGGCACATCTATTTTCCATTGTGTATTTAATTCCTCAAATATTTTAGCAGTTTCACTTTTTGATATCAGATTTGATTTCAAGTTTTTGTACTCTCATTTCTTATGTCTATTAGATCACGTAAAATAGAACTGGCTGTTTCGATACCTCCAGCACCACGACCAATAATGGTTTGCGTTCCTGAGTGTTCAGATGTAAATGAAATTGCATTTAATGTTCCACTGACACATAAAGGATCAACAGTGGGAATTTCTTTTGGAGCGACAGTTAATTCTTTGTTGCATGATGCAATCAATTTAATTGCAGAATTTTTTTCTGCAGCACGTTTTATATCTGCACTATCTATTTTCCTAATACCAGTTCTTTTAATGTCAGACATTACAACTTTCATTCCCATTATCCAGTTTGCCAAAATTACAAGCTTAGCAGCAGCGTCAAGACCATCTAAGTCAAGCGATTCATCTGCTTCAACATAACCTTTCTGTTTAGCATCGTCTAGAGCATCATTGAATGACATACCATTTTCCATGTTGGTTAGGATATAGTTTGTAGTACCATTCAGTATACCATAAAATGAAACTATTCGTTCGCCTTTCAAACTATTTTTTGCAAAATCTAAAATTGGTGTACCACCACCAACTGTTCCACTAAACCGAAAAAGAACTTGGTTATATGCCGCAATCTCCATCAGTGAGGGAAATGCAAGTGCCAATGGACCTTTGTTTACTGAAATAACATGCATACCTCGTTTCATCGCATTAACAATATGCGTCATTCCAGGTTCAGCATCTTTGTAGTTACTCTCAGTAGTCTCAATGAGAACTTCTGCCTCCAAATCGTTAATTATTTCAATTCCTGAAATACTATTTTTTGTATCAGCGTACTTTTTTACAGAATTATATTTTTTTTTAACATCAATTAATCTATTAATATCTAGACCTGAAGGATCTATCGCGCTACCATTTCTATCGAATACACCTACGATTCTTGGTTTAAGTCCATATCTTGCATACAAATCTTCAGATCTTGATTCCAGTAGTTTTGCAAAACTTTGACCAACAACCCCAAAGCCACAAAGTATTATTCGCATGGTATAGTAATTCTCAATGGATTATTTAGTCTAACTTATCTAAACGTAGAGAGACCGAGTTAATACAATATCTTTGTTTAGTTGGTTGCGGTCCATCATCAAAAACATGCCCTAAATGTGCACCGCATTTTTTGCAATTTACTTCAGTCCTTAACATACCGTAACTGGTGTCCTTCACAAACTCAATGTTATCATTATTTAATGCCTGAGAAAAGCTAGGCCAACCAGTTCCAGAATCAAACTTTGTTTCAGATGAAAAAAGTTCTATACCGCAGCATGTACATTTGTAAGTCCCTTTATCTTTACAGTCCCAATAAATTCCCGTGAATGGGGCTTCGGTATTTTTTTTCCTACATATACTATATTCTTCTGATGATAGTTGGCTTTTCCACTCATCATCTGTTTTAGAAACTTTATCATTCAATTTTTTTTCTTTTTTCTTCTGTACGTTTCTCAGATTCAAATCTTTCTAAGTCATATTGATTCAAATCAACATATTTCATGATTTTTGATAATGTTGGATGTTTTTTGTTAATCAAGCGATACATTTCTTGTACAATCTTTCTGTAGTCTGCATGACCCTGTGGTACTGTTCTTAGTTCAATTAGATGTGTTGCCTCTCGTAGGTTAAAGCGCATGTAATATGGATAATTGTAGGCAAAATTTACAATGTATTGGGATTGTTCTGGAAATTTATGTCTCATTTTTTGAAAAACAGATTTAGTTAGATACATACAATCATCAAAGTCTTTTTCGATTCCAAGTTCTATGATTTCATTCGGTGTATCAAAACCATGATCTGTTGTAAGTAACTGTCTTTCAAGTGTAAGCGCTCGATGTCTATGAAGGTCTCTAAACATTCCAAAGTTTGTTAGCAGATCAAATGTGTAACCAGTCATCTCAAAGGCTCTTGGGGGTCTATGCCTTCTATTTCGTCTTGCATTGGTTAGCTGCCCAACAATCTTAATTTTTGATTTTTTACTCATTTTTTTCACATTTTTAAAAATTTGGTCAAATGAAAGGCTAGGAGATTGTTCAAAAATTAATGCGGTGATAATACTGTTTATTGATCTTAATTCAGGCTCAAATTCTACTAATTTTACACTATTTCCAAGAATTGGTTTACCACGAATATTATTTCTAGACGCCTTATACGAAATTTTTTTAATGTCA
>JAANXC010000072.1 GCA_018263495.1 Nitrososphaerota archaeon | reverse complement strand
CATCCTTTTTGGTAACCAGTGGAGTCAGACACGTACAACAATCTGACATTAACTCACATCCCGCACTTTCAAGCTGACCTGCATATCCGATATGCCTTGCTTGCTCCTGAATTGCTCTTGGACAAAATATCAGACATCTTTTCTTGAACGCCCTTCCCTTCAGCATTGAAGCCAGGTCATTCATTTCTTCCAGTCCAAGCTGTGGACTGCCAAGTGTAATCAGGTCGCCTGACTCTGCGGTATTTAGCTCATCGTAAACTTTCTGCATTTCCTTTTCATCAAAATCTACTTTTTCGGATGCGCTTGAATTATCATCCAAAACAAACTTGCCGCAGGTTCCAGACGTTCCCATGCTGGCACACAATGACTTGTTACATCTTTTATCCAAATTCTTTACGCCAGAAATTGCAACAGATTTGTCTGCCACCTTTCCGGCAAAATATCCTAACAGTCCAAATGTCAGCTCGTTTGGCTCGGAAACCTTCATGGCGATTGACATGGTTGGGGAATCATCCTTTCGGAGATCAGAGTATGGGCTTTTGCCAGTGATTGCGCTTGCCAGTGCAGAAAACGCGCTTTCCTTGTTTGTCTTTAGCTTTCCAATCGAGTTTGCATAAATTGCCGCATTGGTTTCCGCAAAGGCTACTTGTGTGCCTTCCTGTGGCATGTCATAGATTTCATAAGGAATGCAAGAGAATGATGGAATCACTCCCATCTTTTTGTATGATTCCCTAATGCTTTCCTGTTTTTGTATAAAATTTTCATCAAGACCAAACTTTTCTACGCTGTCCTTGTCATAGCCCATCGGGTTTACCGTAGTCCTTACCTTGAACTTTGCTTTCTTGCTTAGAGTTGCTAGAAACTCCTCGCCGGCATCACCAATCGTGTTATAGTTTACGCCGGAGACATGCGCCCAATGAATAGGTACAAGTTTTTCAGCATCTGTTGCCTCGCCGGTAGCTGACAAAATTCTGTATGCAATTTGCAGTGCTTCGCCATGTTCTCCGTTTAGAGATTTCTCTTCATCCTTTGTTAATTCCAATAATTGTGATTTGGCTTTTCTCTATAATAGTGATTACGAACGCGGGGTGCCACACTTGCCACAAAACTTTGCAGTTGGCTTTAGTGGTTTTCCACAACTGTTACAAGACGAAGATGTTGGTCTTGTCTCAGCCGGTTTTGGTCTAGGTCTTTGACCTTGTCTCCGTAGGTATTGTTCCTCATAATCATCCAGATCTTGTCTGGCAGGTTTTGGTGCTTTTGTACCACCTGATCCTCTCCTTACAGCAAAGACAATTCCAATAATTGCGGCGCCTATTGCGGCTGCGCCTCCTGCAATATAGAGTGGTGGAATTGAACCTCCTGATGATTTGTCAAGCTGACATACTCCATTAACCATAACTGTTCCTTGTCCACAACCATCACTAGAGTCCACAGGTGCAAGCTGACATACTCCGTCTACTAGTACTGTTCCCGTTCCACATCCATCAGCTGCAAACACGCCTGGAATCATTACAATTCCAAATAGGAGAATTCCTAAACAAGCGGAGAGAATCATTGTTTTATGCATACACATCACATACTCTTTTAGCTATCGCTTAGCTCCACAGTTGGTACAAAACATATCCTTGGCAGCGATCTTGGATCCGCATTCTTCACAAAACAGATTAGGTTTTTTTGATTTAGGTTTCTTTACTTTCGGACTCTCAGCTTCGGGAGACCTATAATATCGTGAAAATACTTCTGGCTCTGCTTTCTTACTGTCTTTGGATTTTTCAGTTGAGGTTGCAGGCTCTTTCTTTGATTTTGGAGCGGTCTCGGTTTTTTCAATCGAGACATCTGGTTTCTCACTTCCAACAATCCTGAAAACTTTGATGCCCGTGATTGGGGATGTACCCTTGACAGCCCACTTGCCGTTCTTCATCTTCACAGCCTTTGGGTTTTGAATCTCTACCTTCTTTTTTGCCTTAACATCGTAGGCTTTCCAAGAAACATTGGTTTCTGATTCATTCAGATACTTTTTTTCATATTCTTCCAGTTCTTGCTGTCTTGATTTCTTCTTAGGCTCTGGTTTTAGCTTTATCTGCGCAGTTTTTCTGGTTGCCTTAACTTTGTAGGTCTTCCGAGAAACTTTGGTTTCTGATTTTCCCAGATACTTTTTTTCATATTCTTCCAGTTCTTGTTGTCTCGATTTCTTCTTAGGTTCTGGTTTTAGTTTTATCTGCGCAGTTTTTCTGGTTGCCTT
>JAANXC010000071.1 GCA_018263495.1 Nitrososphaerota archaeon | reverse complement strand
CTCTTCCGATCTCAATTCCAAAAAATAAGCTTCCATCAGAAACTCCATACGCTAAGTCTTCTACAACATCTACTGGTGATGGGAAAATATTGTCAGGCCAAATATCAGCACTGTCAAGACCCTGCCATACTATAATTATCATTGCGTAAAAGCCAATTTTTTTCGCAAGTGTACTTAATTTCATTTTTCTAACCTACTTTTTGACCTCTGGTCGTAATTCTGCCAAAATCTTTTGCTGGTACGGCAAAAGATTTTGATCTTCTGATATCCTAGGACGTTTGTAATCAATCTTGAATTCCTTCTTAATCCTTGCAGGTCTGTGAGTAAACACCAAGACACGTGTGCCCAACATAACTGCCTCGGCAACATTATGAGTAACAAAAACTATGGTTTTCTTTGTCTTCTGCCAGATTAACTGCATTTCCACTAGCAAAAGATCTCTAGTCTGTGGATCAAGTGCCGCAAACGGTTCATCCATGAGTAGTACATCAGGTTCCATTACCAAGGCTCTCGCTATGGCAACACGTTGCTTCATTCCAGTAGAAAGCTGGTAAGTGTAAGAAGTTGCAAATTGGGTAAGCTGCATCATGTCTAGGTACCTATGTGAAATCTGATTTCGTTTTTCCTTTGGAATGCCAGCTATTTTGAGTCCATATTCCACATTATCCTCAACATTCAACCATGGAAACAAAGCGCCCTCTTGAAACACCATTATTCTGTCTGGTCCAGTATTGGTTAGTGGTTGATTATCAAGTAAAATTTCACCACCATCTGGCTTTTCTAACCCCGCCGTGATTCGTAGAAAAGTGGATTTGCCACATCCTGAAGGACCAACAATACAGACAAACTCACCGTCTTCAACATTTAGATCAATTCCATCTAACGTCTTTAGTGGTTTTCCGTCATGCGTAAAATATTTTTCAATATTTTTAGATTCTAGTTTACCCAATTAGCTGTTTCACCATTTTGTTCAGATTTAAATCCGGTTGATAAAAAATTCCATCTAAATTGTAACCAGTTCTTCCAAGATATCCCAAAGAATCAGCACGCTCCGCAAATGTTAACACTGAATTTTTAATTGGATCAGATGTAATTGTTAAATTTGAAAATGACTCATCAATAATTTTTGTTGGTAATGATTTTCCCATATGTTTTTTCAAAAAGCTTTCGAAGATGGATTTTGATTGATCTGGATTCGAATTAATCCATGCGACAGTTTCCTTGTGTGATTTTAACCAATTTTGAACAAGTTCATGGTTGTTCTCAAGATAATCTGTCCTGACTATCAGAAGTACTGATGCAAATTGTTCATTTGGCCACAACTTTTCTTCATTGAATAGTCTAACTCCATCAAGATCTTGTACCAACATTGTGGCCCAAGGCTCTGGTACCCAAGCTCCATCAATGTCACCTTTTGCAAATAAAGTATAGATGTCAGGGTTTGAAATATTCAAAACGAACACCGTTCCACCTTTTTCAACTGGTTTTAGATCATTTGATGCAAGATAATATCTAAGAGATACGTCCTGACTATTACTAATTTGTGGTGAAGCAATACGTTTTCCATCAAAGTTTTCAATTGAATCCAAGCCAGAATCCGGTTGTACAATAAAACTTGCACCGCCACTGGCTGCTCCAGCTAAAATCCTGATATCTTTTCCATAAGATTTTAAAAATCCGTTGATTACTGGACCTGGTCCAACATAAGCTACATCAATGGAAGAGGCAAAGATAGATTCTATAACTTGTGGTCCGCTATCAAAAAGTTTAGTTTCGATTTGAATTTGTTCTCCAATTCCTTTTTCAAAAATTCCGTTTTCTATTCCAACTATGGGCACTGCATGCCCTATGCTAGGAAAAAATGCCACTCTAATCTTGCTCTGACTTGACTGGTCCAAGCCACTACCAATTGTAGCAATTACAGCTATAGCTATGACTGCTACAATTCCGAGTGTAATTACTATCGAAATTTTCATAAAACAGCGTTATAATTCAGGGTTAAATAGTGATCGGATTTTAGCTCCAGCTATTACAAAATAACTAAAAATATTCAGAACAAAGAGATAAATGCAAAACATGTAACTCATTTGCCTTATGAAACAAAAGGCAATACTTGCATTTTCAGGAGGATTGGATACTTCTGTTGTAGTAAAGTATCTGCAAGAAAAACACAACATGGATGTTGTTACAGTTACAGTTGATGTTGGACAGGAAGATGACTACAAAAAAATTTCTGCAAAGGCAAAAAAACTTGGAGTAAAAAAACATTACAACATCGATGCGAGGAAAGAATTTGTTTCTGATTATATCTTTCCTGCAATCAAAGCTAATGCACTATACCAAAAAAAATATTGTCTAGCTACTGCGCTTGCTCGACCATTAATTGCTCGAAAAGTATTAGATATTGCAAAAAAAGAAAAAGTTACTGCACTTGCACATGGATGTTCAGGCAAAGGTAATGATCAAGTAAGGTTTGACTTGACCTTCCATGCAGGTTCCAACCTACCAATAATTGCACCAATAAGGGATCTTAATTTAGACAGGACAGAGGAATTAAAATTTGCAAAAAAACATGGAATTAAGATCGAAAATGTCGCAAAAAAGTTTAGTATTGATCAGAACTTATGGGGTCGTGCAATTGAGGGTGGAGTTTTAGAGAATCCTAACAACGAACCTCCAGATAATGCCTTCATTTGGGTAAAAACAAAAAATCTTCCTAACAAACCAATGTATCTGACGATAAAGTTTGAAAAAGGAATTC
>JAANXC010000070.1 GCA_018263495.1 Nitrososphaerota archaeon | reverse complement strand
ACCAGGACCACGTCCTGGAACTGCACAGAATCCTGTTGGTGGTCCAGCCTCTGTAATATCTGCTGGAGATGGTTTTAACGATGTGGGAACATTGCCTACTCCCGATCCATCACTAGTACCTAAACAATCTGGTGGAAAATGTTCTTCATGTGGTTCTGATTTGCGACCAAACGCAAAGTTTTGTACTAGCTGTGGAACTAAAACATAATTTTTGTGGATAGTATTCTATTATTACTGATCGGCGCCACAATCAGTACAAAATTTAGCAGAAGCAGAAATTTTCTGACCACACTCTGAACAGAATTTAGTTTCAGCATCAGGATTTGTGTTTGCACTACCATAAAGTCCTGCCTTAAACAGAGCCCCAGATGGTTCAAATTTTTCATCATCAATAACTTGGGCTGGCGCAAAATCCTTTTCCTCAATATACTTCATCAGTCTTGGCATTGTTTCTTCTTTGTTATTTGGGTCAGGAACTATGTCCCCCAACCAAAATGAGAATCGCTTAAGCGTAAGATCGGGGGTTGAAAATGTAAGTGTGTGACTTGACATATACTGTTCTGCAGCTTCCTTGCCGTTGAAGACTTTCATGCGATATAGTTTCCTAGTTTATGTATAATTGTTTTCTAGGTGGTGGACTGGAAGGGAATTGAACCCTTGACAACCGCGTTGCGAACGCGGCATTATACCACTAAATCACCAGCCCTCAATATTCATCATTAAATCGGTTTTTATTCATTTGCTCAACTACAAATATCGGATTTTATAATAGAATTAGATGACGTATGATACAGTGATTGTGGGCTCGCATGTAGTTTTGCCTACAGGAATAATTGATAAAAATCTAGTTTTAGATGATGGTAAAATAATTAGTTTGACAAATGAGATACCATCATCCGATAAAAAAATTAATGCGGATGGACTTGTTGCCATTCCGGGTGTTATTGACACACATGTACACTATGGAGTTTATTCTCCCATAGAACATGCTGCAACATCTGAATCACATGCAGCTGCAATTGGTGGAGTCACCACTATGATGCGAATGCTTCGACGAGGAGATTCGTATAAGAATTCATTATTGCCACAGTTAAACGCAAGCTCAAAATCACACTACGTTGATTATACAATTCACGCATCAATCTTCAACTCACAACAAGTAGATGAAATGCAGCACTGCGTAGAAAATGGAATTACATCCTTCAAGCTATACATGAATCTAGGAGGAGAAGTCGGTCATGTTTACATGGATATGGAACCTGGGAAAAATCTATTACAGGAAGAACGTGTAGAAGTGACTTCTGAAATAGTTGAAAAAGTTGTGAAAAAAGCATCTTCACTTGGCTGTCCTGTTTTGGTTCATGCTGAAGATTATGAAGAATGTGGTTGTGGAATAAAAAAAGCCAAGGAAAAAAATCTAGATGGACTTGATGCGTGGTCTGAAAGTAGGTCAACCAAATCTGAAATAAAATCAATACAAACTATTTCAAAATTTGCTAGGGACGCTAACTGTGTGCTTTACTTCGCTCATATAGGTTCACGTCATGCTTTAGAACAAATTAGCGAAGAAAGAAAAAACGGAACAAAAATTTTTGTAGAGACATGTCCTCATTATTTAACACTCTCCCATCAAAATCAAGAAGGCTATCTTGCTAAAGTAATGCCACCAATCAGAAGTGAAAGTGATGTTTTGTCCGTCTGGAATGCAATTAACCAAAACCATGTAAATACAATTGGAACAGATCATGTTGCAAATCAGCTTAAACTCAAACTAGACGGAAATACAGTTTGGGATGCACTTGCGGGTTTTCCAGGTATCGGAACATTGTTACCATTGATGTTAAGTGAAGGTGTAAACAAAAACAAAATTACCATTTCTCAATTAGTAAATCTTACTAGCATGAACGCCGCAAAAATTTTTGGTATGTATCCAGCAAAAGGTTCACTTGAACTTAATTCCGATGCAGATATCACACTAATTGATCTAAAAAAAGAGCAGAAAGTAACATCGGATCTGTTCGGAGGGTTTTCCGATTATATTGTATATGATGGATGGAAACTGAAAGGCTGGCCGGTGAAAACCATTGTTCGTGGTCAAACTATTGCTGAGGATTTTCAAGTTATAGGCAAGCCTGGTTATGGCAAACTTGTGTCTAGAAAAACCAATTCTACTTGATTACATCAAACTTTCCAGCTGATTGTGCTTTGTAGATTACATCTGGTTTTCTAGTGAAAATACCAACCTCTAACACTCCAGAAATATTCTTAATTTTTTCTCGCAATAATTTTGGTTTTTTTATCACACCAAAATTACAATCAAGAATAATGTTTCCATTTTCTGTAATGAATGGATAGCCCCTATCCAGCGTTCTGATCTTAGATCTACCACCAATTTTTGAAATATTACTGGTTACCGTGTTTCTAGCCAAAGGATGAACTTCTACAGGTACATCTCTATTGAAATTTGTAACAAATTTTGATTCGTCTGCCATTATCACAACTTTTTTTGCTGCGTTAATCAGAATATTTTCTCTTAGTAATGCACCTCCACCGCCTTTTATCAAATTTTTTCCCTTGTCGATCTGATCAGCTCCGTCAAAAACAATATCAATTTTATCTAAAACAGTGTCGATAAGATGCAAGTTCCCCTTTTCAGCTTCTAATTTTATTTGCAAAGAAGTTGGAATACATTTTATGCTGAATTTCTTTTTTTTAACAAATAATGATAATGACTTTACAAACGCAGTTGCGGATCTGCCGCTACCTAACCCTATAGTTTGATGATTTTTTACTAGCTTTAATGCATCGTTTGATAATGCCTTGATGGCATCATCATATGTCAATTATTCTACCTCAGCTTGATCCAAACTGGACAATGATTTTTCTATTCTTTTCGTAATTTCGTTGACATCAACATCGTCGTCTTCGAGATTACTGTCATCTGGTAATCCATCATCAATTTCAGCTTGTGGTACTTTTTCAACTTCCAAACCAGAAAGAATTACTTTCTTTTCAACGTTGGTGGATCCTTTTGCGTTTGGATCAGTATGTACTGAACAGTGCTTGTTAGAAAACTTTGGATTAGTACAATCAGGATATTCACAAACGTTAGACTGTGTCACTTTTACCTCACTTACATTTTCTACAATTTTTACCGCTTTCTCATTATCGCTAGGTTCTACATGTTGTATCTTTGATACAGATGGCTTGAGTTTTTTACGGAAAAACTCCGGAAGTTCAGTTGGGACCTGAGTGAGAGTAGTTATTTCGAGTGGCGTGTGATTATTTGAGTCTAGTTTCATATCTGATATGTAAACAGATTTTTTCTTCCTTTTTTGAACTGATGATTGTATGTTTAATGCTGATTTTTGTGTTTGTCGACCTGTCTGTTTTTTGGGTGTAGCGATTTTTGATGACATTTCTTGTACTTTTTCATCTATCCTCGATAATTTTTGTTCCATAGCAGCGAATAGTCCTTCATCCGAATGATTCGTACCCGTATTCCTCATTGCATTTCCTATTTCTTCTATCTTGGTTACTACTACCGCTAATTGATGCTGATATCTTGTTAATAGCTTGTCTCGTTGGATTTTAGTTAAATTGGAATCTTTCTGATATACTCTAAAAATCGTTTTTGTAAGAATGTCTCGTTCTATAATTAATGAATTAGCTTCATTTCTAAAACTATATTCAATTTCTTGCATTTACGTATACCATTTGATCCAAGAGTATTTTCTTCTTTTCGCATCAGGAAATCCACAACTTGCACAAGTGTGATGGCGTACATGAAATGAGTTTTTACCACATCGTCTACATCTGATGTGTACTTTCTTTCTAGTAAAACCACCCATCGATGTTGTTCCTCTTACCATATTGTTATCACCCTATGCAGGAGGCGGAGATATCATTACTACGTTATCTCCTCTCACAACTATGGATCCTAAACTCTTTGAATCGCCTTCAGAATGGATCTCTTCTGACTGGTCGAGTAGCAGGTTCATGTGCTGGTCAAAGCCAAGAAGATTACCTCTAATGGTCTTGTTTCCTTTCAGCTTGATCAGTACTATTTTGTTAATACTTTCATCCAGTACTTTTACTGCCATATCAACGGACATTATATCACTTATTGAGATCTTTATCGATGGATTATATTAAACATTCACTGGTGAAACTTTCGGTGTTAGTCAGTAAGTCAAGATTGACACTCTTTTGCTAGGTTCCTAACAATTTCTGCAAGAAACTTCTCTCCGTCCTTCTTTGTTGCTTTAGTTGGGTCACCCCACACTCCGTTCTTTGCAACCTTAGGAAATCCTCTTCGTTTTGTAGAAAGTTCTTTAATTTTTTGTATTTCCTTCTCACTCAAGCCCTTTGTTATTAACCCCTTTTTTGCCTTCTTCATCTTGACTTTGTCTGAAATAGCGAGCATTAGTGAGGTCTCTACAAAGCCAGCATGGTCAAATTCATGCTTCATAAAATGCCAATATGAATAAACTCTTAGTTCTGAATCCATAGAGTACCAATTGTTAGGGATTGATCTTTCATTCCCATGATGACCGTTTAAAATTACAACAGATTTAATCTCGTTCTCTGATAGTGAAAGAAGAATATTCCCTAGCAATCTCCGAAGATCAATACTAGTATTGAATAAAGGCGAATGCTCATATGAAACTCCATAACTAATGGTTGGAAAAACTATGAAGCCACATTTTTTTGCCAAACGTGAAGCAATCTCTGTAACAATATCAGAGTCAGTTGTTATTGGCAAGTGAGCACCATGTTGCTCAAGCGAGCCAACAGGAATTATGATTGTGGGTTTTTTTGACTTGATTAATTTTCTAAATTCAGGATCATATAGTTCACTAGCGTCCATTACTTTCACTTTGACTTGGTGTGAACTTTTCTCCAGCGAACTTCTAACTTGTTATCCAAATGCATCTTTACAGCCTTCAAAAGGGTAGTTGCTTCTAATTTCTGGCCTCTCTTTTTTATTGATTCAAGAGTATCCTCTGGGGTTACTTTGAAGGAATCTTGGAAGATTATTG
>JAANXC010000007.1 GCA_018263495.1 Nitrososphaerota archaeon | reverse complement strand
CATATCGTAATCTGGCTAGATTATTTTAACAAAACATTATCTAGACAAAAAGGAAGAAGATTGGCAAAAGACAAATGCATTTTTGATCCATCTCTAAACGAATTAATTGAATCAGCAAAAGCAGCTGGACTTGAACCAACAACAACAGATGATCAAGTAAGATTTCCCAGAAGACCTTTTGTCAGATCAGGATACATCGTATTAGAAAAAACACTGCCAAAAACAAAAATTCTTGATAAAATCTCAGAAAAAATGGTTGCAAAAAGAGCCAAACAGTCAAAATAAAGTTCTATCAAGCTCCAAGCTAAAGTAAAGTTGACAGAACGTTTGATCAATCATTAGACGTTCTTGTGTGTAATTGCAGGAGGTAGGGGAAATTTTGCATCTTGCCACTAGTGGCAGAGTCATAGTAAGACTTTCGAAAATAGTAACACAAGATCAGATACTGTGTGATGAAAATAGTACTAAGGTTGCAAAGGTTACAGAATTAATCGGACCTGTTGCCAAACCATACGCCTCTGCTATATCTTTGACTAACAACGTCAAAAAATTTGTTGGAAAAAAGATGTTTGCTTCTGAGGCTCCGCCTGCAAAAAAACAAAACAGGAGAAAACGAAAATGGAAACAATAGAACTAGAAAAGTGTACGGTCTGTAATTCATCATTAATTGATGACACAGATAATGGCGAAATAATTTGTTCTGGTTGCGGAATAGTAATGGCAGAACATATGGAAGATCATGGCCCAGAAGCAAAAAGCAGTAGTTTAGAAGACAAGATGAAACTTGCTAGGGCTACTGGTCAAACATCGTATTCTCAGCATGATTTGGGAATAACTACAGAAATTTCTGTTGGAACAAAAGATTTCAGTGGAAAAAAAATTAGTGCAGAAATGGCGAGCCAAATGCATAGGATAGGAAAATGGCAACCAAGAGTAAGAGTTGCCTCGTCACGGGACAGAAGACTGACAAGCGTTTTAGGAAAGATTTCAGAAATTTGTCAGAGTTCCTCGCTTCCTAAAAATGTCATAGAAACAGCCTCAATCATTTACCGAAGTCTTGATGGAAAAAACATCCAAGTCAAAGGAAAATCAGTGATTAGTATTTCTGCAGCAGTAGTTTACATGGCATGCAAGCAATGTGATGTAATTCGCTCCCTTGAAGAGATTCTACGAGAAGTTGTCATACCAAGAGATGTAAAATCAAAAACAAAACTGGCTTCAAGATATTACAGAACGTTAGTAATGGAACTTGGAACTAACACAGCGCCAGTTGTAACCATGGATAAGTACATTTCAAAGATTGCAAACATGACAAATATAGATACAAGGGTAGAACGACTATCTCTTGAAATTGCAGAGAAAACAAAAGACCGTAATCTAGCTGATGGGAAGGCACCAAATGGAATTGCTGCAGCTTACTTGTACGTCGCATCAATTCTTCTTGGACAAAGTGTTCTTCAAAGAGACATATCGAGCGTCTCTGGTGTAACAGAAGTTACAATTAGAAACAGGTGTAAGGAAATTCTTACAGATCGGAAGAGCAAGAGCACTTAGACCATCATTAGCTAAAAAATAATCCTTTTTTCTTTTTTTTATTTTAAACAGAATCAAATAAACAGGTTAGGAATAGCTAAAATTAGTCTCGATTATATACAGAACTGAATTTTAGTCACCATGGCAACTCTGGAAATCAAAGACCTTCATGTTACAAGGGAAGGCAAGGAAATTCTAAAGGGAGTTAACCTGAAAACAGGACCTGGAGAGGTTCACGCCATAATGGGTCCTAATGGTTCGGGAAAAAGTACTCTAGCGTATACATTACTTGGTCATCCTAAGTACCAAGTAACGAAAGGCGATATTTTGTTGGACGGAGAAAGTATTTTGAAGTTAAAAACTGACGAAAGAGCAAAAAAAGGACTGTTCTTAGGCTTTCAATATCCAACTGAAGTTTCTGGTGTAGGTTTTTCTCATTTTCTAAGAACATCATACAACGCATTAAGCAAGGCACTCAAAGACAACGACCGTGAAGTCTTTATAACCGTAAGAGAGTTTCAAAAATATCTTAAGGAAAATGTTAACGCTGTTGGAATGAAAGATGAATTCTTGTCAAGATACTTGAATGAAGGATTTTCTGGCGGTGAAAAAAAGAGATCAGAGGTATTACAAATGACTGTATTAAAGCCAAGAATTTCAATATTGGATGAACCGGATTCAGGTTTGGATATAGATTCAGTTCAAGCAGTTGCAAAGGCAATCAGTAACACGTTTGACAAAAACACAACTACAATCATGATTACACACTATGCAAGAATTCTTAATTACTTAGACAAGCTGGATTATGTTCATGTTTTTGCTCAAGGAAAAATCTTGAAGAGCGGTGACTCGTCTCTTGCAGGTGAACTTGAGGAAAAAGGTTATGATTGGGTATTAGAAAAGAAATCTGACTAAACATTGGAAGCAACAGATAACGAACAATATTTTTTTAATTTTTCATTCTTTAAGATTGATCCAAAATGGAGATGGATGGCAGATCTAGCCAAAGAAGAGTCTGCCAAAGAAGTTGAAAATGTAATTATTAATTCTGGAATAAAATTTAGATCCTACTCAACTCTCGGCTTGCGTGACGACGCGGAATTTTTGTTTTGGTTTGCAGCAGAGACAGTAGAAGAAATTCAAAATGTAATTTCAAAGCTTTACCTGACAGTGTTTGGAAAATACATCATACCGTCACGCGTTTATCTTTCCTGCACAAGACCTTCCACTTATGCCAGAAAGGGAACGCTCTCGTCATTTGTACTGGGTAACGAACCACAAAAATTTGTCATAGTATATCCATTTACCAAGACAAGAGAGTGGTATCTCTTGCCACAAGCACAAAGACAGAAACTGATGGATCAACACATCAATGTAAGTGAGAAATACCCTCAGGTTACGCTAAACACAACATATTCGTTCGGAATAGGTGATCAGGATTTCATGCTAGCGTTTGAGTGTGATAACTTGGTAGATTTTCAAAACCTAATCATGGAACTGAGACAAACCAAAGTTTCCGCCTATGTTGCGGTAGATACGCCAATGATTACCTGCGTGAAAAAGGACGTTATTCCTCTAATCACAAGCTTGGGATGATGAACGCGTTAAAGGAATGGGCAACTGTTGTCAACGCCCTTGAAAACGGAGATCAAACTGTACTTTTGAGAAAGGGAGGAATTCTTGAAGATTCATCTGGATTTGTAGTTGAAAGGGAAAAGTTTTTTTTATTTCCAACATTTGAACATCAAGAAACAAGACACCTCAAGCCGCAATTCCACAAACACCTGGAAGATGCTCTAGCAAGCAAACCAAAAGACGGGGTTAACAACATTACCTCTTTTGCACATGTGTTATACCAAAAAGACATAGACTCTGAAGATAAGATAAATGCACTATCATCATTTCACATCCTCAGCGACTCTTACGTCAAGGAAAGAATTGAGTGGCTTCCCGAAAAATCAATGAAGGCGTTATTCTTGAGAACATACAAAGTTCCAGAGTTTGAAATTCCAATAAAGTCAGAATATCACGGATGCAAATCTTGGATAGAATTAAATGAAAAGGATCGTGATGCAAAATCAGTTTTGAGTGACGATGAGATAGAATCAAGGATGAAAGAGTTCAAGGAGATTGTAGATTGAAGTACAAGAAACTTGGAAAAAGCGGAATCAAGGTTTCTGAAATAGGATTTGGCGCGTGGACAATAGCGCTAAACTGGTGGGGAAAAGAGATTGAGGAGGACGAGGCAAAAAGAATGCTCAAGAAGGCATATGACGTTGGAATCAACTTTTTTGAAACTGCCGACATGTATGGAAAGGGAAAAAGTGAGAAACTGATAGGGGAAGTTTTTTCCGGAATGCGCAATGAAGTTGTCATTTCAACAAAGTACAGTTATGATTTTGAAAACGTTGATCAGATTGGTCACAAGGAACTGCCACAAAGGTTTGATGCCGAGTTCACAAACAATGCGCTAAAGAACAGTCTTGCTAGATTGCAGACTGACTATATCGATGTTTATGGCTTACACAACCCAAAACTGAGACACATTCACGATGATGCAATATTCCAAACGCTTGACGGCTTGATTGGAGATGGAAAGATCAAAACATACCAAGTAGCATTAGGTCCTGCAATTGGATGGACGGAAGAAGGAATTGAGGCTATGGAAAGGAAAAATGTCAGTGCAGTACAGACTGTTTACAATATTTTAGAGCAGACGCCAGGAAACGAGCTTATTGAAAGGGGTGCAGAGAAGGACGTTGGCATACTGGTTCGTGTCCCTGATGCATCTGGAATACTAACCGGCAAGGTTGATGCAAATACTAAGATTGACGAAAAGGACCACCGCTCCGTTCGTAAGGGCGAATGGATTAAGGCATCACTGAAAAAAGTGGAGCAGCTGCGCCCAATAGCAGAAAGAAACGACCTCAGCATCATAGAACTTGCAATCAAGTTCATCATCTCAAAGAATCCAATCTCATCTGTACTGCCAACTGTCATAAGCGAGGAGGAAATCGAAAAATTTGCCACAATGTCTGATGGAAACTACATCAGCAGTTCCGACATGAAAGAGATTGACGACTTGTATAACAGCTGGTGGAAGGAATCGCCCTATGAACTAAAGGCTACGGTGCATAGAATAGCATGAACGATAAGGAAAAAATCAAAAAAGCTGCAACGTTCATTGACTCATTTCTTGTAAGAACCAATACCAATCTCAAAAAATACACTGCCTCCAAAGACTTGCCAGAAAAAGAGTCGGTTATTGAGATTCTTGAAAGCCAAAAAAGAGTATTAGAGAAAATTAAGGAAATTCTAACTTAGGCAGGAATTTTTTCTTCTAAACTGAATTCATTCTCGACAAAATATTCTACTCTTGTCTTCTTGAATTCCCTTGCACTGAACAGAATTTTGTATTCATCAACGTTGATCTGTTTCTGAATCTGTCCTGCAACTTCTCCCGCTTCATCAAAAGACTTGCAATGAATCATTGAAAACACATTGTATGGCCAGTCAGGATATACAGGTCTCTCATAGCAATGGCTTACCTGTGGGAAAGCGCCAAGCTTGTTTCCAACTTCGGTGATTCGTCCTTCCGGAACTTTCCAGACAATCATTCCGTTGGCAGTAAAGCCAGCTTCTCTGTGTCGTAAAATTGCTGCATATCTTCTCATAACTCCAATCTCTTCGTAGTGATGTAACTTTTCAAAAATTTGATCCTCAGTCATTCCCAGATTTTTGGCAGCCTTTTGGAAAGGTCTGTCAACTATCTCCATATCTTTCTGCAGCTCTCGAATGAATTCCTTGTCTTCTTCGGTTGGGACAAACTTTACATCGGTAACTTTTTTCTTTTCCTCGGATGGCTTTACCTCATGCTTTTTGTCATCAACCATGTCCAGCTTTACTCCAATCTTGAACAGTTGTAACGTGGGAAGCATTCTTGTCTTCTTGATTCCATCCAACTTTGAAAATTTCTCTAACTCCTTTTCCAAGTCGGAGCCGGGAGGAACAGCCAAAGTAAACCAGAGGTTGAACTCGTGTTCTCTTTCATAGTTGTGGCTTACGCCAGGATGTTTGTTGATTTGGTGCGCAACATGTTCCAGCTTATCAGGCTCAATCTCCATCGCAACCAGTGAGCTGGTATATCCCAATTTTCTTGTATCAAAGATTGCACTGAGCTGTCTCAGTACTCCCTTTCTCTTCAGCTGAACTAGCTTTTCCTTTACTTCATCAGGTGAAATTTCAAATTTCTTTGCAATTTCATCAAATGGTTTAGCAACCAATGGAAATGTCCACTGTATCTCGTTTAGAATTTCAGTATCAAGTTTATCCATATTAGACAATACTCCAGATCTTTAGTGTCAATTAAAAAATGTAACTGGCTTTCTTGAATCTATAAATATCATCCATGGTGCGCCAGAGTGTTGATTGTTGATCTTCACCTAAAGGGGAACCTTGTAATCGTAGTTGGCTCTGGAAACGAGGGCATGAAGAAAGTGAGCTCGCTCTTGACGCAGGACTGTGAGATTCTTGTGATAAGCAGTAGTTCAAATCCTCAAATTACAAAATATGTCAAGCAGGGAAAAATCAAATTTAAAAAAATTAAACTAAAGGACTCTAGCTTTCTTTCAAAATACAAACCATATCTGGTCATGGCTACTACCACTGACAAGGCGCTGAACAGAAAAATTGTTGAGAAGGCTAGGAAAATGAAATCATATGCCTATGCGTCAGATGATCCTGAGATTAGCGACTTTTCCCATCCTTCAGTGATCAACATAGCAGACACAGTGCAGGTTGGAATATCAACTGGTGGAAGCAGTCCTGCGATGGCAAGAAAGATCAAGATAAAGACAGAATCTTTCTTGAAGAAAAATATTTCAAGCGAGGATATCTATCAAATCAAACTGCAAAAATTTGCAAGATTTGAGGCAAAACAAGTGCTTTCAACACAGTTAGATCGCAAAAAATTCCTGTACGGAGTAATGAATGACAAGCGTGTAAAAGGATTATTAAAAGAAGGAAAATACAAAATGGCACAGGGACGAGTAAAAAAAATGCTGAGGGAATTAACATGAAACAAAATATCATCAACGCTCGAGTAACTTTTAGGAAATCACCAATTCATGTTTTAGAGAAATTTGCCTTCAAAGATATGCCCAATGCATGTTTAACCTTCAAAAAAAATTCTAGCGTTTCAGAATGTGTAATAATTCAAACATGTAACAGGATTGAACTCTTTGCCACATCAGATAATCATAACGTTGATGAAATCAAAAACACATGGGCATCACTTACTGGACTAGAGGATAATGCGTTTAGAGATACACTCGAAGTATGTGAGAATAGGGACGCATATGAACATCTGTTAAAACTCACATCAGGTCTGGAATCATTGGTTGTTGGGGAAGAACAAATTCTTGGTCAAATTAAAGAATCAATTTCAGCGGCAAGAAAGGTTGATGCATCAGGTAAAAGACTGAATAAATTATTTGAAAGATCTATCAGGATTGGAACCCGCATTAGAAATTCTACTGGAATAGGTAGGGGTGGAATATCACTTGGTTCTATGGCGGTGAAGCTTGCAGAGGAAAATGTTGATGATATTAAATCAAAACGTGTGTTGCTTATTGGCACAGGGGAAGCTGCAACGATGGTTGCCAAGTCTCTAAAGAAAAGGGGATATGCATTCAATGTTACTAGTAGAACTCTAGAAAGATCCGTTGGATTTTCTCAAACGCTTGGGGGAAAACCAATAAAATTTGAAGAGGTACTAACAGGATTCAGCGATTATGAAATCATATTTGTTGCCACGACAGCGCCATATTTCCTAGTTACATTTGATAAAATGAAAGATGCTATGAAAAATAAATCTGGAACCATGATACTTGATTTGTCAAACCCTAGAACAGTAGATGAAAAAGTTGCTACTATTCCTGGAATTAAACTAATGAATATTGATCAGATTGCCGAAATGGTGGATAAGAACATGAAAAAAAGAAAAGACAAAGTTTCCACAGTGGAAAATATAATTAGTGAAGAAGTTCCAATTATTGAAGCGACAATGAAACGACTTGATGCAGAACCACTGGTTAAGGATGTCTTTACCAATGCAGATTCTCTGAGAATAAAGGAACTACAAAAGGCACTTCAAATGTTAGGGGAAACTGACGAAGAAAGAATAAGAATAATTGATGATCTGACAAAGGCTGTTGTAGAAAGCATTGTTTCTACACCAATGAATAATTTAAGAAAAGCCTCTGAGCAGGGAAATCCCGACTTGTTGGATATCGCAAGTAAATTATTCGTCTATAAGAAAAAGGAATAACAAAACTCTAACCTAAGATTATATTGTATGTTGTTTGATTTTTGGCATGACCATATTTCCCTCAAAAAGATTGAGACGACTGAGAGTTAATGAAAATATAAGAAACCTTGTACAGGAAGTTAGATTATCTACAAATGATTTGGTCTGTCCAATTTTTGTGGAAGAAGGGCTGAAAGAAAAGAAATCTGTTGATTCAATGCCAGACATTATGAGACTGCCTTTGTCAGAAGTTTCAAATGAAGTGCAAAACATTTCTGATTTAAAAATTCCAGCAGTGATGTTGTTCGGCATTCCTTCGCAAAAGGATGAAAAAGGAACATCTGCATTTGCCGATGACGGCATTGTACAGAAGGCAATTTCTGAAATAAAAAATAATTTTGGTGATAAAATCTCTGTAATGGCTGATGTTTGTTTGTGTCAATATACCAGTTCAGGTCATTGTGGAATAATTAATGAAAAAAAGATAGACAATGATCTCAGTATTGAAACGTTGACTAAGATTGCCGTTAGCCAAGCAAAGGTTGGTGTAGATGTAGTTTCTCCATCTGCAATGATGGATGGCCAAGTTTCTGCTATAAGAAAGGGATTGGATGATGCAAATTTCAAGGACGTGATCATAATGTCCCATTCGGCAAAACACAGCTCATCATTTTATTCACCGTTTAGGGATGCCGCGGAATGTGCACCACAGTTTGGTGACAGGAAAACATACCAAGTTCCATTTACAAATCCACGTGAAGCCATGAGAGAAGTTGAAGCTGATGTTGAAGAGGGTGTAGACATAGTGATGATAAAACCTGCGCTGTCTTATCTTGACTTGATTGCAGAAGCCAAGAAAAGATTCAATATTCCAGTTTCGGCATACAGCGTGTCTGGCGAATATGCCATGGTGAAGGCTGCTGCCAATCAAGGATGGATTAATGAAGATCAAATAACAAACGAGATTCTATCTTCTATCAAACGTGCTGGAGCTGATTTTATCGTTACATATTTGGCAAAGTCAGGTGCAAAAATAATTAACGATAGTTCATGATAGACGACCAGCGCTTTGAGATACAATCTGCTTTTGACTTATTACCACATGTAGTAGGTTGTAGTTGGGCTACTATCTGGTTTCGTCTAAACAAAATTAAAAAACCAACGAGGGAGGAATTTAGAGAAAAGGTAACTGAATATTTCAAAATATTAGATCCTTTAGTAAATGTATACCCACAGGACGAAAATTTTGAAGAGATTATCAATTATTTAAAAAAACGAAATGCCGTAGAACTGGAAAAGATAAGTGACGGAAAAAATCCTGAGGTTGAAAAGCGATATGATAGATACATCGATTACGGGTAAACCCTCAAATCCGCCAGAGTCTTGGTCTGACAAACTTTAATTTTCGTTCAAATAGAAGTACCTGCCAATTGATACAAGTGAAAAATATCACGGATCCTATACCAACAATGTCCGCTGCGATGATGCCAATTATTCTATCTTCGAACAGTTGTAAAAATGGCGTAAGTACAGCTTCGCTTATTGTAATCATTATGTAATAGGATACAAGTCTTCCACACCAAAATCCGATATAGAGCCCAATACTTTTTGCTCTCATCATGCCATATGCAACAAATAGCATATTGCTGGGTAGTGGTGTTGCTGCAAACAGAAAAGATGTCAGCGTATATCCAAATTTTTTCTTATTTAGAAAATTGCCTATAGCATCAAGATTTGATTCCTGTTCCTTACCCACAAATCTTCGGAAAAAACCGCTTATGCGCTTCAAAAAGAATCGACCTATTGTAGCACCAGTTGCTCCAACTAATGCCAACAGAAGAGGATCTAGTGATGCATCTAACGCAAAAAAGGATGAAAGGATAATCCAGGTAGGAGGCATTAAAATTGGTGCCGCGTTTACTGCAATCAATAAAAAGAATATTCCGATGTAGGAATATTCGATAATTGTCTCAACTATATCAGCCATAGATTATAGAAAGATTAGATCTCTAAAACTCTTGAGCAAAGATCATGCTTACATTATTTT
>JAANXC010000069.1 GCA_018263495.1 Nitrososphaerota archaeon | reverse complement strand
TTTTATAGATGTACAAANTGTAACCACACTTGGCGAGACTACACATGACTTTTAACTTCGACATTATAATTATTTGATTAAATTGGAATTTTCAGCTAAAACAAGCACATCTGACGAATGGAAGGCCATTATCTCTGCGATATCAACATTAGTTGAAGAAGCAACTTTTGAAGCAACAGTTGAAGGCATCTCATTTAGAGGAATGGATCCATCACATGTTGCGCTGATAGATATTTCCTGGCCTAACTCTGCGTTTGAAAAATACAGTTGTGATAGCGACATAAAATTTGGGGTTCGCATAGACGAATTTTCTAAACTAATCAAACGGGCTGAAAAAAGTGAATCCATTGAAATCAATATATCGGAAGACAGCATGTTACACGTATCAATAGGCAAAAACAAAAAATACAAAATGAGATTAATTGAAAGTTCCGCCTCTGATACACCACTACCAAAAATTTCTTATGATTCTAAAATTGCTTTATCTTCAACAAGGTTTGATAAAATTTTAGGAGACATCGAGGTGGTCTCAGATTATTTGTCAGTAAAAACAACATCTGAAAATGTAGAATTCTCTGGAAAAGGAGATTCTGGAGAAGCCACCATAAATCTTGAAAAAGGCACAGAAGAATTACAAGAAATCTCTGTAACTCAAGAAAGTACTGGTACATACAGCCTAGAATATCTTAATCCTATCGTAAAGGCGGTAGGTGGAACGGCAGGCTCAATAATATGTGAATTTTCCAGCGCAAAACCATTACGAATTGAATTCAAGGTTACAAATATTGGAAGAATACACTTCTATCTGGCACCTCGTGTTGAAAGTTAACGAATTTATTGATTAACTAAAGCAGGTATACTACTTTGAAACTAGTGTTAAAATTCGGTGGAACATCACTCGCATCTCCTAAAGATATTATAGGTGTTGCAAAAACTGTTGTTTCATTTTCCAAAGATAATGAGATTGTTGTAGTTTGCTCAGCAGTTGATGGCGTAACTGACGATCTAATCCTAATCTCAAGAATGATTGAGCAGAGAAAGAAAGATGCCGCCGCTAAAGTATTAGACGAATTAATCAAAAAACACAGAAAACTTGCTGATCAAACTATAAAAAATTCTACGATAAAAAAACAACTGTTAGAAAAACTAAGTACTGACGTTTCTGAGCTACAGGAACTGGTCCGCGGACTTACATTATTGAAAGAAGTATCAGCCCGCTCGTTGGATTATTTGGTTTCTTTTGGTGAACGGCTTTCGGACGATTTAGTGTCTTTTGCATTACAGGATCTTAAGAAAAAATCTACAGCATTGAACGGCAAAGAAGTTGGAATAGTTACTGATTCTAATTTTGGTGAATCAAGACCATTAATGGATACTACCAGAATTCGTATTTCTAAGACACTAGGATCTTTGTTATCAAAAAAAATAATTCCTGTTGTGGGTGGTTTTGCGGGCGCTGATCAGCATGGCAACATAACCACATTTGGTAGGGGCGGCTCAGATTACACTGCTACAATAATTGCTTCCTGCATAAATGCAGACGAAGTTTGGTTAATGAGTGATGTTGACGGCTTGATGACTGCTGATCCTAAGATGGTAAAAAATGCCAAGCTACTCAAAGAGGTTTCATACGCTGAAGCAATAGAAATGGCACAGTTTGGCGCAAAACAAATCCATCCTAAAACTTTCGAACCGTTACTGTCAAAAAAAATCCCCATGCGAGTTAGAAGCACGTTTGATGTAAAGAATGATGGAACATTTGTAACCCCATCACCCTCGACCGCAACCAAAAAAACTGTCAAATGTGTTTCTGCACTTCGAAACATAGGTTTGATGGATCTAAGTGGGGGCATATTGTTTGCAGCGCCTGGCTCTGCAGCAAAAATATTCACAATTCTAGCAGAGAAAAACATTAACGTATTGATGGTTTCTTCCAACCCATCCGAGGCAAGCATCTCAATAATTGTCAAAAAACCAGATCTTGCAAAGGCTGTCAACGCACTTGAAATGAATCTGTTGGGAAAGATGGTTAAAAAAATTGAAGCAACACAAAATGCCTCAATAATAGCCGTTATTGGCTCAGGCATGAAAGGCACAGTAGGTGTAGCTGCCAAAGTGTTTTCTGCCGCACAAAAAAGAAACGTCAACGTAATGATGATAGCGCAGGGATCCTCAGAACTTAATCTGGCATTTGTTGTAAAGGACTCTGACTGCAAGTCTGTTATTCAGTCACTCCATGAAGAATTCCGGTTGGATAAGATCAACTAAATGTTGAAAGAGATAAATTAATTGTAAATTCATTCAAGATTATGGCTGGCAAGTTATACGTAGTAGGTGTTGGTCCAGGTCATCATGACCACATGACTTTTCGGGCAAAACAGGTAATTGAAGAAAGTGATACCATTGTTGGGTATTCTACATACGTAAATCTGGTCGCAGATCTAATAGACGGAAAAGATGTTTACAAATATGATATGACGCAAGAAGTTGAGCGTGCACAACAATGCATCAAATCAGCTAAAGATGGAAAAATTGTTTCGTTAGTTTCTAGTGGAGATCCAGGAATTTATGGTATGGCGGGATTGATTTTTGAGATACTTGCAGAATCTGGTTGGGATCCTAAAACAGGACTGCAGGTAGAAATTGTGCCAGGTGTCTCCGCACTAAACTCTTGTGCATCATTAATTGGTTCACCGCTGATGACAGACTTTGCAGTAGTAAGCATGAGCGACCTTCTTGTTCCTTGGGAAATAATTGTTAAGAGAGTAGAAGCAGCAGCTAAAGGTGATTATGTAATTGTAATTTACAATCCATCAAGCAAAAAAAGAATACATCAGTTACAGGACACTAGAAAACTTTTGCTAGAACATCGTTCCCAAAAGACACCAGTAGCAATCATCAAGGGTGCATACAGAGAATCTCAATCCATAGTTATCACTGATCTAGAACACATGGAAGAGTATGCTGACAAGTTAGGTATGATAAGCACAGTAATTGTTGGAAACTCATCGACCTACAACTTTAACGATCTTATGATTAATCCAAGAGGCTACAAGTCAAAATATAGTCTTCAGGCAGAACAAAAAATGAAGAACTAGTAACTATTTTTAATTAAATCAGACAGTTCATCACTCAATGCCAATTGCTCCCTGATTGGAGACACTATCTTGACCAAGGATTCCCCAACAGCCTGCTTTAGGTCAGNAGGATGAAGCTTCTTTTGTGAAAAATCAGACTCCAAGCTTTCAAAACTATCATAGCTTACATTACCACCGAATTTTTCAGGTCGCTCAATAGATATGGTA
>JAANXC010000068.1 GCA_018263495.1 Nitrososphaerota archaeon | reverse complement strand
TCTATCTGAACCACAGGTAGAATCTGAACCACAGGTAGAATCTGAACCACAGGTAGAATCTGAACCACAGGTAGAATCTGAACCACAGGTAGAATCTGAACCACAGGTAGAATCTGAACCACAGGTAGAGACAAAATCAGAACATGCGCATCAAACACATGCTGTCATTATCATGGGTGGAAAACCAATTATGTCATATGTTACTGCAACTTTGACACAACTTGCATCTTTACCGATTGTTACAATTGCAGGACGTGGAAAACGTATAACTCAGGCAATCGATGTTTCTCAAATGATTGTCAAACGAATGAATGAGGTTGGCTATGAGATTAGTGACATTCGCATATCTTCTGATTCATTAGTATCCAAGGATGGTCGAGAACGTAAAGTGTCAAAAATTGAAATTGATTTAAAAAATCCTTCAAGCAGTTAATTAGAACAGCTTGTTATAATTTATTTATTTCAATTTTGTTAGCAATGCAGAGTACAAGAATGGTAAAACTGTTGTTACTTCAGCATGTATTGTTGTTTGCTTTGCATTTTGTGTTACTTTTCCCCAAGATATTGCTTCACGAACCAATGCACCACTTAAACTTCCATCAAATTCTTGTGCAGTAGTAATGTATACAGCAAAATCTAGTCCGTCTCTATATTGGTTCCACCAAAGTGTATGATGCTTTGATATCCCACCACCAATCATAAGTGCTCCAGATTTTTTTGCTTTAAAGATTAGACTTGAAAGTGTATCAGCATCTTTTATCACGTTCAGTTTAAAATCTGGATGCTTCTGTGAAAACATCCAGATCTGGCTTCCCACAGCACCGTCCATAATTCCTGGAACTATTACTTTTACATCATTTTTAAATGCAGAATAAAGAAACGAGTCTTCGCCTAGATGTTTTCCAATCATTTTGCATATGTCTTCAGTTGACATTTCTCTAATTCCTTCGTTGTACTCTTCTTCAAGAAATGAATTCATTTTTTCTTCAATTAATGGACCATAACTATCCATTGGAACTAAAACATTACCTAATCTGTGAATATTTTCCTCTGCAAGTTTTACATCATCCAAAGTAAATGATCCTTCATTATAATTTGAAAAATGCCTAGCAATGTCGTGATCTAGTGCGCCACACGTTGTAATTACAACATCAAACCATTTGTTCTTTATCATGTCTTTTATTATTCCCCTTAATCCTGTTGATACAATGGCTCCAACAAACGACAAAAATTTTAGACAATTATCATTATCGATCATGTCAGTTAACACAAGGAGGCCATCCGCCAAGTTGCGTGATTCAAATCCACCAGATTTTGACATTTTTTCAAAAATTTTATCGATTGGCAGACCTTCAGTTATGGAAATATCTTGAATAGGTTTGCCTGGCTGAATCATAAATTCAAGCAGCAGCCCATGTATAAAATCCTGACTTAAAAAAAACCATGCAGCCATCTGGAAAACCTTAAAGCACTCTAATGAGACATGACCACAAATGGTTGAAAAAATCAAAGTTGCCTTGGTTGGTATAGGCAACTGTTTTTCTGGACTAATTCAGGGAATAGAATACTATAGGCAAAATCCTTCTCAGCAGGTAATTGGAATTATTCATGAGAAATTACGTGATTATGGCATATATGATATTGATTTTGTGGCTGGATTCGATGTAGGCGAAAACAAGATTGGTAAATCAATCAATGAAGCAATTTATGAATATCCAAACATGGTTGATTGGATTCCAAAAGATAAGATGCCAAAGACGGAATCTATGATTTATGAGAGTCCTACTCTAGATGGAGTGGGTATCTGGGTAGAGAATAGAGTCAAAGCAATTCAAAGCGGAAAAAGCGCAGATGAACTGGAAAAGGAAATTAAAAATGTCCTGAAAGAGACCGGTGTTGAAATCGTTGTCTCGTATTTACCGGTAGGATCTGAGAAGGCAACTCAATTCTGGGCGCAAATTTGTCTTGATACTAATACTGCTTTTGTAAACTGCATGCCTGCATTCATTGCTTCTGAAAAAGAATGGGCACAAAAATTTACGGATAAAAATATTCCAGTTGTTGGTGATGATATAAAAGGTCAGGTGGGCGCTACAATTGTTCACAGA
>JAANXC010000067.1 GCA_018263495.1 Nitrososphaerota archaeon | reverse complement strand
ATTTTTTTTGGAAAACTGTTTGGATATGCCCTCAACTCTTAGAATTTCATCCAACAAATTACTATTGGCTGACTAGTATATCAAGAAATAATTAATGATTCTAGATTATTACAAAAAGACTTTATTTGGTTAAAATTTTGGTGCATCTTATGAGTCTAAAATCTATTCAAAGGAAACTAGAATACACAAAATATGTTGTGGATAAACGACTTTGTTACTATGAACCATCCAGAGATAAATTTCAGAAAACACTTGTTGAGGAATTATCGTCTAGCTTAAATCAAAAACAAAAATCAATTCACCCAAAATTTTTCTACGATAAAAAAGGCTCACAACTTTTTGAAGAGATATGTAAATTACCAGAATACTATCTAACAAGAACTGAAATTGGCATATTAACACAATTGTATGATAAACTGCAACCGCATCTAAATGGTGATTTCAGGTTAGTTGAATTGGGAAGTGGATCATCAAAAAAAACTAGAATACTACTTTCTATTCTAGAAAGATTGCATAAACATATTGAATATTTTCCCATCGATATTTCCAAGATACTTAAAGAAAGTTCTACAATATTACTTGATGATTATGAAAATTTGCATATTACCGGTATAATTGATAATTACGAAAGTGGATTAGAATTTATAAAAAATTATGATAATAAGAAAAACCTAATTGCATTTTTAGGTTCTAGCTTTGGAAACTTTGATTATGAGCATGGACTAAAATTTTTACAAAAAATAAATTCTTCCATGAAGAAAAATGATTTATTTTTAATCGGTTTGGATCTTGTAAAGGACAAAACAGTGTTAGAACGTGCATATAATGATTCACAGAATGTTACTGCAAAATTTAATCTTAATGTTTTGTCAAGAATTAATTCAGAGTTAGATAGTAATTTTAACATAAACAAATTTGCGCATCACACATTTTATAACGAATACAAAAACAGAGTTGAGATATACTTACGTTCTTTAGAAAACCAGATAGTGAAAATTCATAAGGCTGGAATGGTATTACCAATTAAGCAAGATGAGTTAATTCATACAGAAAATTCATACAAATATACGATTTCAAAAATCAAAGAAATATTTTCAATGTCTAGTTTTCGAATTAAAGATATATGGTTTGATGAGAAGCAGTACTTTTGTTTAGTTTTACTTTCAAAAAACGATTAGGTCTATTCAGCACATCTAAATCCTGAAAAGAGCCACCTTTCATCTAATCTGAAAAAGTTTCTATAACTTCCGCGGATAGAAATTGATGGTGTACCAAATGAACCACCCCTTAACACTTTTTGATTTGCAAACCATTTGTCATTGTATTCAGAAAATCCTGTCTTAAATTTAGGATAACCAGAGAATTCTGTTGATGTCCATTCCCATACATCTCCAATCATTTGATGACATCCGTAATGGCTTTTACCATTAGGATACGCACCTATTTCCGAACAATTCCAAATATATGATTCTAATAAATTTGCATGTAGAGGATCTGGAGATTCATTACCCCATGGAAAAATTGTTTTTATTTGCTTCTTCTCATTCCAGCAAGCAGCTTTTTCCCATTCTGCCTCAGTTGGCAGTCTTTTGTTTGCCCATTTGCAATACGCGGCAGCTTCGTAATAACTAACATGACACACAGGGTCATTCGGGTTAATCTTTCGTTTTCCCAAAAAGTCACAGGTCATCCATTGTCCATCAATCTTTTCCCAATACATTGGAGCATTCCATTTTTCATTTTGTATTTTGTCCCAACCATCAGAGAGCCAGTATTTGAAATCATCATAACCCCCATCTTCGACAAATTTCATGTATTGTTTGTTTGTAATTGGGTATGAGTCAATTTTGTAGTCATCAAGATACACTTTGTGTTCAGGTAATTCAATATCATAGCAAAACTGATCTCCCGGATATCCCATGATATACAAACCTCCATTAATTTTGATAGATGTAGATTCCTGTAGCGATGGTGTTGGCAAAGGATTTTTTGTCAGAGGCCTATATCTATCTGCCAATAGATGTTGTAAATCATAAACTAAAAGCTCTTGATGTTGGCATTCATGGTTTATTGCCATAAAGAAAAGTTGCTGTGTCTTTTCATCCAACATTTCATTCTGCAAAATATTAGTGACCTTATTAGTCATCATATGAAAATATTCAAAGACTTGATCAATTGTGGGTCTTGTTGCCAGTCCTCTCTTATCCTTGTCATGTGGCTCACCAAATTGATGATAGTAAGAATTGAGGTACTCGCTAAATTCCTGTGAATAAAACTCGTAGTTGTTAATGGTTTTGCTCATAACAACTTCAAGAAGCCAACTAACATGTCCCAAATGCCATTTTGGTGGGCTCATAAAAGGAGCAGTTTGTACAACAAAATCATCTTTTTCCAATGTTTGTACCAGACTTAGTGTTCTAGCTCTTGTTTCATTGAACTGCTTAAGAAGAATTGATTTTTGTCTTGAAACTGTTGCCATGTCAACTCATTTTTGTCATGTTCATATTATATTTTTGGCTAGTTGTAGCAACTACACTTTCTAGTTTTATGTTTGATACATCCAACAAGTCGATGATCCTGACAGCCACAAATCATACATTTTTTCTTATTTTTACTCATCTTATACTATGGCTCACAGCTAGTAATCTCGTATAGTCTGTCCACAATTTCTTTGAGTTCCTCCTCGCTTTCAGCTGCTTCAGCCTGTGCTTTCAAATTTGTAAGAAAGTTTTTTGCAAAGGAATTAAGAGATATGTCACCCACGGTTTGAGATTCCATACATGCATCTATCTTTTGAATATACTTGGATTTATCAAACATCCAGTCTCCAGATATAGGCTGTCCACTGAAAAAATAAGAAGATGCAGTAAATCCTATCACAGCAACTGCGATAACCGCAATAGTAAATTTTACGTTTATACCCATAATATTTCACTTATTCAGTAGCCACGAGCAAAGAGCACATTTGTAGTGCCTGAATTTTTACAGTAAATACATGTTTCCGCTTTAGTGTTATCAGATGGAATAACACGCAGATCTGCACCAGTCTCCTCTTTGATCTTGTCTTCACATGTTTGATTACCACACCAGGAACAATCAATCATTTTTCCATTCTCTACTTCTTTTTTGAATTGCTGGTATTCAGAGACTCTAACAACTCTTTCATCAAGTATTTTTTTAGCAGCATCAAACATTTCCATCTGAATGTTTTTTAGTTCTGATAGAGTTTTTTCTGTTAATCCATCTATATCAAGACTAATTTTTGTTTGATTATGTCTCCTAGCCAGTACTATTTGATTTTTAGCAATGTCTTTTGGTCCGATTTCAATTCGTATTGGTATACCCTTCATCTCCCAATCATTGAACTTGAAACCTGGAGTAAGCTGTTCCCTATCGTCTAGATGAACACGTATATCGTTATTAGATAAACTGTCTTTGATTTGACATGCTTTTTGTAGTACATTTTCTTTGTCCTCCTTTGAATAATAGATTGGAATTATAACAACCTGAATGGGAGCTACTTTTGGTGGTAAGACCAATCCTTTGTCATCTCCATGAGTCATGATCATGGCACCAATTAATCTCCATGAAACCCCCCATGATGTTTGCCATGCGAAAGTTTCAACATTGTTTTCATCAAGATACTTTACATCAAATGGTTTAGAAAAATTCTCACCCAGGAAATGGGATGTTCCCATTTGCAGTGCCTTGCCGTCAGGCATTAGTGATTCAAGAGTATCAGTGTAAACTGCGCCAACAAATTTGTCCTTCTCGCTTTTTTTTCCAGTTACTACTGGAACTGCTAGTTCCTCTTCTATAGTTTTTTTATACAGTTCCAAAATATCTGCAACTTCTTTTTCAGCTTCATCTTTAGTTGTATGAACGGTATGGCCTTCCTGCCACAAAAACTCTGATGTCCTCAGAAATGGTTTTGTTCCTTTAATCTCTGCTCTTAATGCTGAATTCCAAAAATTAATTTTTAGTGGTAGGTCTCTCCAACTTCTTATCCACTTAGAAAAAAGTGAGTATGCAAGCGTTTCGGAAGTAGGACGAAGTGCAAGTCTATCACCAATCTCTGAATTTCCTGAGTGTGTAACCCAGAAAACTTCAGGATTAAGTCCTTCAAAATGTTCTTTTTCTTTGGCAAGTAATGATTCAGGTATCAGCACGGGCAAAAATCCATTTTTGTGACCGGTTTCTTTCAGTTTTTTATCAAGTGATTCCTTGATTGATTCCCAGATGGAGTAACCATCAGGTCTTAGTACGATTAATCCTTTGACTGGTGCATAATCAGCAAGCTCTGCCTTGATAACAACTTGTGTATACCACTCACTAAAATTTTCACTCTTTGAAACTGTGATACCGACTTCTTTACTCAATTAACCTTCCACCATCAATCAGCATAATGAGCTTTACTAGTTCGGTATTATTTTACTTGTGACCAAGTTTCTTATTCTTAATAAATTTCCAGAGTTTTTTTGTCATTTCACTTGGGGCAATTCCTGTTTTGCCAAAAACCTGTTCGAGTGTTTCGTCTCTATTTTTGAAACTTATAGAATAACCTCCAAACGCTTTTTTTGTTTTACGTTTGGTCTTTGTTGTTTTACGTTTGGTCTTTGTTGTTTTACGTTTGGTCTTTGTTGTTTTACGTTTGGTCTTTGTTGTTTTAGCCATGTTACAGATTATCCCCCTTACACAA
>JAANXC010000066.1 GCA_018263495.1 Nitrososphaerota archaeon | reverse complement strand
ATTTGATTTAATTATTTTAAGAAAAACATACGAAAAAATTTTGGAACTAGTAAGTTCAGAATTTCAAGAAAAGTGTAGAACTACAATTGATGGCTATTTGGATATGGTTAGAATTGAATTAGAAAAAGCTATGGAAAAGAAGGAATTTGCTGACGAGGTTCGTTCTAAAACTTTAGCATATTCTGGTGAAATTTTGATGTCAAATGTGATGGAATACATCCTGCAGAGTCAGGGAATCAAATCAAAAGTTGTAGGTCTGGACAACTGGCCAATAATAACTGACAGTAACATTGAATCCACAAACTTTCTTGCATCAGAATCTAACAAAAAGGTTGAATTTCTTGAAAGATTGCTTGATGAAAACCAAGTAATTACAATTGGTGGTTTCATAGGTAGAACTGTAGATGGAGTTATAACAACATATGAGAGGGGAGGCTCTGACAGGACAGCTGCCGACTTGGGAATTTTGCTGCATAAGAAGTTTGACGTGAAAATTAATTTAGAAAAGGACAGTTCTGTTGTTTCTGCGGATCCTAGAATTGTCAGAGACGGACTGACTGAAGTACGCAGTATTTCATACAATGAGGCAAGATTAGCTGGAATGTTTGGAATGAATATACTAGACCCTATTGCCATTAAAGAAATTTTAGAAAATGGTGCTTCACTGCCGATAGTTATCACAGATATGAGAAATACTGAGAAAACTACAACAATTGAAAGAAAACCAAATAACGATAACGGTCATCCGATTAAAATCATTACTGGAAAAAAGAATTGCGCAATTTTAAGAATAGAGGATGAGTTCGTGCACAAACTGTTAGAGTCACTTGAAAATAAAAAAAGATACAGTGAGTTTGTAATACTTTCACCATTTACTAAAGACGGAATAAAATTTTCTAGGATATTATTCCTCGATGGTGATTATGTTAAAAGAAATGAAAAATATGTTTTAGGATTTGATCCACTTGCAACTATCACCTATAATAGAGGAGTAATCACATTGATTGGGGATGAAATGTGGAGAGTCCAACAAATTGTTTCAAAAACTAGCGCAAAGATAGGTGAATCTGGACTAAACATATTGAATATAGATGCACAAGAAGAGACTTCACGGATTATTGTTGTAGTAGAGGATACTGGGAACAATATTGAAAAAGCAATTAGTGCAATTCATGAAGAACGCTCTAATATCAAATTCATTTAGGCACAATTATTTAAATTACCAAAATTGGATCAACCCATATGAAAGAAGTAGGAAAGATTTGGATGAATGGAAAATTGGTTCCATTCAAGAATGCAAAAGTACATGTTCTAACTCATGCCTTACATTATTCTACTGCCGTCTTTGAGGGAATAAGATGCTATAATACTCCTAATGGGCGTGCAATTTTTCGGCTACCAGAACATGTTGACAGATTTTTTAATTCCTCCAAATTATACGGTATGAAGATACGTTATACGAAAAAGCAAATCATAGATGCTATAATTAAAACAGTAAAAGCTAGCGGCTTGAAAGAGTGCTACATTAGACCAATAGCTTACTATGGATATGGATCTATGGGACTTACACCTACATTAAACAAAGTTGATGTATCTATTGCATGTTGGGAATGGAAGATGGGTGAATCGAAAGCCGGTAAATTTTCTGGATCTAAATGCAAGATTTCAAAATGGATTAGAATTGATTCCAAATCTCAACCTATGCAATCAAAATGTGCTGCAAATTACTCAAATGCAGCTTTAGCTCGTGTTGAAGCACTCAAAAGCGGATATGATGAGGCAATCATGCTCAATTCAAGTGGAAAAGTTGCAGAGGGGAGCGCTGAAAACATCTTCATCATAAAAAATGGAATAATTAAAACACCTCCTTTGAATGCAGACATCTTAAACGGAATTACAAGAGATGGTGTAATTCAATTGATAAAGGCTAATGGGATTAAATTAATTGAAAAAAACATAACAGTAAAAGAATTGTTAAAGGCTGATGAAGTTTTCATGACCGGCACTGCAGCAGAGGTAAAATCTGTAACAAAAATCAATAAAACAACTATTGGAAATGGTAAGATAGGAAATATTACAAAGACACTGCAGAAATCGTTTATGGATGTTGTAATGGGTAAAGATCAGAAATTTGCTTCTTGGCTACGTTACATCTAAAACTAAGTTTTTTACTAAACTAATTGAGTAATAATTATGGAATCACACTCATTAAATGAATCAGGACAGGAAATTTGCTGGTTTTGTAAAAAGGGAAGACATTCAGAATGTATGAAGCAGATACCAGTTAATGTGAAAACTGATGGACCGCATGATTGCTCATTTAACACAGAGATGATTCCCTGTACATGTACACATTAGCATTAAAATGACGGGTCTAGTGGGATTCGAACCCACGACAGCTGGCTTAAAAGGCCAGTGCGCTACCTGGCTGCGCTATAGACCCCGAGCAAGATACCATAAACTGTGTAATTTAGTCTTTGCAGATTTCATTAAAAACTGGAAACTTTAAAATTGAAAGCTTTTACCGATTAATTGAGCCCTTGTAGTATAGCCCGGTCTAGAATTCGGCCCTGTCACGGCTGAGACGCGTGTTCAAATCCCGCCGAGGGCGCCATTATTTTATCAATGAAAAAATTTCATCTAGAATGTTTTTGTTTGCTGCAGCAACAAAAGATAACCGTGTGTCATAGCTGAGATCAGAGTCAAGTGGCTGCAAATTTTCATCTAGAATTAAACCACCAGCCTCTTTAATCAAAAGATATCCTCCAGCTAGATCCTGAATTCTTATTTTTTTTCGTAGATCAATAAAAATATCAATTAGACCTTCTGCGAGCATAGCCATCTCTAGGGCATTTGCACCCATATGTCTAATGTGGTGGTGTTTTTCAAAAATCGGTGTAAGCCTATTCATTAATTCTGGTGATGAGCCAGAACTATTAATTCCAACAATTTTGTATAATGGTTTTTCTTTATGTACAGAAATTTGCTTGTCATTTTTGAAAGCACCTTTATCCTTTGAAGCAGAGTAAAGATCTCCCGTTGAAAGATTTGTAACTACAGTATCTGTCACCGAGCTAAGTTTTTCTTCCGTTGAAAACGCTAGCGAACAACAAAAAAATGGCATTCCTCTTACAGCATTTGCCGAACCATCTATCGCATCCATTATTATGAAGCCCTTTGGATTTGATGATAATTCAACTCTACCACACTCTTCGCCAAGTATCACACAATCAAAATTTATTTCCTTTAAGTAGTCAATTACAGTCTTTTCTGCAATCATGTCTATGTTTCTTGAAATATCTCCTCCTGCTCCTCTCCCAAAATCTCCTGATGCCGCTTCTGCAGTTCCGGCTAGATCTTTGACATTTTTATAAACAAGTTTTGAAACAGTGAGAAGAATTTCAATTGTATCCATAGATAATTTCAAACAGAACATAATTTAAGTGAAAATTTTTTGAAGGCATAAATATCAATTTGTAAAGATTACTCTGTGAGTGGAAAAGATGAATCTGTCACCAGTAAGAATTCCTTAATGGGAACAAAATCAGGAAAGAAGATAATCAAACAGGGCTTATTCAAGTCTAAGGGATATAGACAATTCAATCAGTATAAGGAAGAATATGAGACAAAGTTTCCTGAATTTGCAACGCGATTTACAAATGCTTTATTACAACAGATCAAATCTGATTCATCTCCTAATGTTACGCAGCAGAAATTTGGAGAGGAAGTGGGCTCAACCGAAATTATTTTAGAATCATCACAAATTGATCCAATCAAGTCAAAGCTTGAAAGCTTCGATATTCTAAATGATAGGGTTTTAAGAATTCTAAATTCTAATTTTGTGAAAATGACTTTTCCTGTGTTTAATGCGCTGTTTGATGCATCAACGGAATATTTTCAGGATAAAAATTCGGAACTCAGAGAAGATATTGTTGATGGGCATATTATAGCAATTGATCTCAGTGAGCCTATGGACAGAATTGTTGATAAAGATGAAGACTTGGACTATCTGGATGATTACAAGTTGATGAACCCATACATACTAAAGATAGCTAGAGAGAAAATTGCAAAAGGTGGAGAGGAAGTTTTAAAACAATTTGAAAATGGATTCAAGGATGCTAGAGTTGGTCAATATCTTGATACTAAATTAAAACAAAATCCCACGGCAATTACCGACAACGAACTTGACGAGAGTTATAAAAAATATCGTTCTGTTATGGGCACAGCAGGTTCTAACATGGCACTTTCACGAGAGCCACTAGGAGAAATCTTTCGAATAGGAATGGGTAAAGCTTCTGAGTCAGTTGGATGTGGAAATGAGATTGAAGACTCTATTAGAGATAGGGCTGTAAAAATTCCATCATGGCCATTGTATTACAGTCTATCTACAAATGATGTCAAAAAGGGATTTGAACTAACTATGGAAAGAAGCCAAACGTATCTGGATGATGCAAGAAAAGCACTTGAACTTTTGCCTGAAAACTTCTCTCACAGACCATTTTTGGAATTTTTATTTTTAACTGTGGAACATTATAATGAATTTTGGTTTAAGAGACTGCAAAAGGAAAACATCTGGTCAGATCTTGCGACTAAATTACCAAAGTGATTTTTAATGATGTGGTCAGAAAAATACCGTCCAAATAACTTTCTTGATTTAATTGGTAATGAAGAGTCTAGGAAATTATTTGTGGAATGGTTTACAAATTGGAAAAAGGGAACAAAACCAATTCTGCTGGTAGGTCCACCAGGTATCGGCAAAACAACTCTAGCTAATATTGCCGCAAAACAATTTGGTTATGATCTTATAAGTCTTAATGCAAGTGATGTAAGAAATAAAAAAAACATTAATGAGATTCTGAGCCCGGTTTTGGGAAATCAAACTGTCCTAGGAACTCCAATGATTTTCATCGATGAGGTAGATGGTGTACATG
>JAANXC010000065.1 GCA_018263495.1 Nitrososphaerota archaeon | reverse complement strand
TAGATGCATCGTATGCTGGCTCAGAAGGAATAAGAGAAGCATTTGATAAATCAGCGGACATTCTTTCTAATTTCAGATTGGTTGAAGAAAAACAAATTGTTGAAAAACTGTTCAAGCAAATCAACAGTAATTCTGGACTGGGTGTATATGGTTTGAATGAAATTATTAACTATTTAAAAAATAATGTTGTTGATACAATCATTTTAACGGACAAAATTGGACTTCGTAGAATTGAATCTAAATGCAACAGATGTAATGATACACAAGAAAAAATTATTGAACAGGCAAAAGTATTCCAAACTAAAACTAAACTTGAAGACTCTCCATGTTTATCATGTAAATCATTGGATATAGAAGTGTCAGAACAAGATATTGTGGATTATCTTTCATTACTAAGTGCAAAAACGGGAACGAAAATTGAAGTAATTTCTGGCGTATCTGAGCATGGTTCTATGGTGTCTAATCTTGGTAACATTGGTGCTATCTTACGTTACAATCCAAATTATTCAAATTAAATAATTATTCAAAACAATTTTTTATTTTTTGTGCTAATTCATTCAATTCATTATCTTTTAGAATTTTTCGTTTTGTCCATAATATTCCCGTCTTGTTATACCGTGGAATTATATGCACATGAACATGTGGTACAATTTGTTTTGCAGCTTTACCATTATTTTGTGCAATACTAAATGCATCAGCATTAGTTGCTTTGATAATTGCATTAGCAATTTTTGGGATTTTGGAAAATAGTTTAGCAACTTCATCTACGTCCATATCTGTTAATTTTTCATACGGTTTTTTTGTAATAACAAGAGAGTGACCATTATCTATTGGATATTTATCCAAAATAGCTATACAATCATCATCTTGATAAATCACATAACATGAAAGTTTTCCTTCTATCATATCACAAAAAATACATTTTGACAATGTTACTATCTAAATAAAATTCAATTAATATATTAGCATCATCTACAACAAGTGAAAAAATTGAGGTTTAATGTTGAAACTATTATAGGTGATAGATACGATTCAACTGATTCTTTATCTGAAAATGAAATTCATGACTGGTTACTAAAAATACAAAAACAGGACATATTGAAGGTTGAAACTGAAAATGATTACTGGGAAGATATTCCACAAGAACTTTTTGAATTACTGAAAACCAACATTAAAGAGAAAAACTATGAATGTGATATGGCTAAAGGACATTTATGGTTAAAAATGGAAATTTCACTTGAACCATAACCTAAGGAAAAATATGGATGATTTGTAGTTATGTTAAAGTCAAAAATATGTAATTCAAAACTATAAAATCAAAATAATATTAATTTCTAATAGATGAGATTTGTCTGCAAAAAATGTTGAACATAAATTCATTGTTCCAAATTCAGTTGAAATACGTGACTACCAAGTTAATTTAGCAAATCAGGCAAAAAATGAAAATTGTTTGATCATACTGCCAACTGGTCTAGGGAAAACGGTTGTAGCATTACATGTTATTGCTGATTATCTTACTAAAGGAAATGGCGGAGTTTTGTTTTTAGCCCCAACCAAAGTATTAGTAAATCAGCATTACGAATTTTTGAAAAATACACTTGCAATAGATGACATTGCACTGATAACAGGTGAAGATTTACTGGAAAAGAGAAAGAAACTTTGGATCAATAGTATAATCTGTGCAACACCTGAGATCACTAGAAATGATATTGCTAGAAAAATAGTTGACATAAATCAATTTAATCTGATTATTTTTGATGAGGCACATAGAGCTGTAGGCGATTATGCATACGTGGCAATTGCAGAACAATTGAGTGGATTATCTATACGAATGCTTGGAATGACAGCTACTTTACCTAGTGAAAGAGAAAAGGCAAAAGAAATTTGTGATAATTTACATATCAAAAGTCTAGCTGAACGAAGTGATTCAAGCCCAGACGTAAAACCATACATTCAAGAAACTAAAACAGAATGGGTTCCAGTAGATCTTTCATCCGACATGAAAATTATTCAAAGATACCTCAAGCTTGCGTTAGACCAACGTTACACAGAACTTCGGAGAAATGGACTCAGACTTTCTGATAACAAGTCACTCTCACAATTATTAAACGCAAGGCAATTTGTTTTAAAACAAAATAGGCGTTCGGCAAAACCACTATTTACAGCAATTAGAATAACATACGCACTAAATATTTTTGAAGCACATGGTATAACACCATTTCTAAAATTTTGTGACAGAACAAAAATCAAAAAGGGTGCTGGAATTAAGGAACTGTTTGAGGCAGATCAAAACTTCACTAAAGCAATTGATTTAGCAAAAAATCAGCAGGCTAATGGCATCGAGCATCCTAAAATTGACAAACTAGTAGAAATCTTACGTAATACAGAATCTAAAGTATTAATTTTTTCTAGTTATCGTGATTCTGTTGATGTAATCCAAAAAAAATTAGTTAGTATGGATATTGCAGCTGAAATTTTGATTGGAAAAGCAGGTCAAACTGGGCTCAAACAAGAAAAACAAATAGAAACTGTACAAAGATTTCGTGATGGAGTGACTAAAGCTCTTGTTACAACACGAGTTGGTGAAGAAGGGCTTGATATTTCTGAAGTAAATCTAGTGATTTTTTATGATAACGTTCCAAGCTCAATTAGATTTATTCAGAGGAAGGGAAGAACGGGTAGAAAAGATACTGGTCGATTAGTTGTGTTAATTGCAAAAGATACAATTGATGAGGCATACTATTGGATTGGTAAAAGAAAAGTAAAATCAGCGAGCAATATGGCGGATAAGATTACTAAACATCTTGAAAAAACTGAGCAAGTAATGGATGACTTTTTTTGATTATGATAGTCGTTTGATTAAATGGTATCCAAATTGAGTTTTTACTGGTTCTGACACTTCACCAATTTGTAGTTTGAAAGCTACTTCATCAAATTCTTTTACCATCATTCCTTTTGTGAAATATCCTAAATCTCCATCTTTTTTGCTACTTGGACATGTGGAAACTTCTCTAGCAACTGCACCAAATTTTTTTCCTTTCTTAATCTCTTCTAGTAATTGTAAAGCTTGACTTTGCTTTTCTACAAGAATATGTGAGCATTTTATTTTATTTGTCAAAGTTATAGCCTATTAATTCTAAAAATCTGCACGTTTCATTTTAGATCCACAACGAGGACAATCTCCGCCCTTGAATCTGTGGTTACAAGTTAGGCAGACATATCTTACACCAGTACCTTGACCTTGACCAAATAGTCCTCCAAAACCAAATCCTGATCCTGATCCACTTGAACCTCTCATTCTTGACATCATTCTCTTTCTCAAAATTAGTGGAAAGACGATAAAGATTGCTAATGCTGCACCCAAACCATACGGAAATGGTAGAACTAATTGCAATCCAATACTTACAGCCAAAGATGCGAACAAAAATACTAGATAGCCCTTGTAATTTATCATAATAAAAAAATTAGCAAAAAAACTTTATAAAGGTTTGTCAGAATTTTTGTACTCTTAATTCTACAATCAATTAATGTTAAACAACCACAAATGGAATTTCTTTTCCATCACTATCCCAAGCAAATATGTCATCATCCTCATAAGGTGACTTTACAATCATTGAAACAAGACCAAAAAAATTATTCAAATCAGTTAGAGATGGTTCAGCTGAACCAACAGGATGAGAATGAACGATGCCGACATAACTAGGATCCAGTGGTAATGGATTGTGTGGAAATCCAGCAAAGTCTGCTCCTGTTTCAGAAAATGGTGGTACTACTAACCCATCTATGAATACATCACCACGTTTTGCTTTTCCGCGTAAAATCAAGATACCTTCGTTTGGATGATTCATCTTACAAAAAGACAAGATGCCATCTCTTGCATCTTTTGTTAATGATATTTTACGTTCAAACTTCTTTTTTAATTGCAAACCATTACTCCGTTCTTATAACATACTGTACAGCTGAAATTTCATTTAAAATAGACTCTACAGATTGAACAAATTTGGGAATGAGTTCGGTTGTATCTTTCAACTCTTTCTCTATAGATCTAATTTTTGATTCCAAAAATGATTTATCATTTCTATGCTTACT
>JAANXC010000064.1 GCA_018263495.1 Nitrososphaerota archaeon | reverse complement strand
TGGAACATCTACTCTAAATGTAAATTTGGAAGAAGAAATCGAAAAAGCAAAGGTTGCTGTAAAATATCATGCAGATACAATCATGGATCTTAGTGATGGTGGTGATGTAAAAAAAATTCGTCACACACTTTTGGATACTGCACCTATAACATTTGGCACTGTGCCAATTTATGAAGCATATAATTTTGGCGTTGAAAAACACAAGAATCCTCTTGATATTACAGAGGATGATTACCTGAAAGCATTTGAAAATAACATAAAAGATGGAGTTGACTATACAACAATTCATTCTGGCATTACAAAAGAAATTGCAAAAAGAATTTTCAAAGTGCAGCGATATGCTGGAGTTGTAAGTAAGGGCGGAACAATAACTGCAGCATGGATGTTGAAATATGATAAGGAAAATCCTTACATCACTCATTATGATTACATGATTGAATTAGCGCAAAAATATGATGTCACTTTTAGTCTAGGCGATGCACTCCGTCCAGGTTCTATATTGGATTCACATGACGAATTACAGGTTCAAGAAATGATCAATATAGGGAGACTAGCAAAGCGTGCAATTGAAAAAGATGTTCAAGTAATGATTGAGGGTCCAGGTCATGTTCCACTGAATGAAGTTACTGCAAACGTTACACTAGCAAAATCACTGATTGGGGATGTTCCATACTATGTTCTAGGACCTCTTGTTACAGATATTGCATCTGGGCATGATCATATCGCAAGTGCAATAGGCGCTGCAGTTTCAGCAAGTGCAGGTGTTGATCTTTTATGCTATCTAACACCATCTGAACACTTGGCATTACCAACTCCAGATGAGGTAAAAGAGGGTCTGATAGCATACAGAATTGCTGCCCATGCAGGAGATTTGGTGAAGCTTCGAGAGAAGTCGATTAAATGGGATATGGATATGACTGAAGCAAGAAGGACACTTGATTGGGAAAAACAACTGGCTTTATCAATAGATCCTGAAAAGGCTGCATTAATTCACGGACGGACTGGTCAGCATCCTGGAAATAATGTACCGTGTACAATGTGTGGCGGTGCTTGTGTGTATATCATGCTACCAAAACAACGTAAGTACGAAAAAGAAGAAAAAAAATTACAACAAACTGAATAGTATTTTTTCTAACTCTGGAACGGTTTCATAATTTTTAATCTCATTTGGTTCTATCCATTTAAAATCTGAATTTTCCCAATTAAGTTTAATTTCTGGATTTTTTGTCTTGAATAAAAATGGGAAGATATTCCATTCATGATTTTTATATTGAGCAGATTCAATTTTTATTTGTTCAATAGATTTCAATAATTCTATTTCTCTTTCATTAATTCCAGCTTCCTCAAAAATTTCAATTTTTGCTCTTTCTAGAGGCGTTGTGTCATTTTTTTCAATAATACCACTTACACCAGCCCACAAACATTTCATAGATTTTACTTTGTTACTTCTTTTTAAAATTAGAATCTTATCATTATTTTTAATAAATGATGTAACAATATTTGTAGAAAACAATCCTATTTTTCAATTGTTTTGATCATTGCAGACAATTTTTTATATGATTTTTCTAAATCTACATTTTTTGAAATTCTTTCCTGGCTTGATTTGATATAATCAATTATTTGTTCGCTTTTTCCTTCCTGAGAATCTGTAAGAAGTCTTCCTATATCCTTCCAAAACTCTTCAGCAAATCTTCTTACTTCCGGATTAGATATTATAGTCTCAATTAGTTCTGGTGATTCCGTAAGTATGCTTTCGGAAATAATTTTTTGAGCTTTAAATGTAGTGCCTGCCATTTTTTCAGTCAATGAAATTTTTTCATCTTTTGCAAGTATATTTGCAAAAGCGATATTAATTAAATGAGTTAATCCAAGAATGACAGCAATTTTTTTATCGTGTTCAGCAGCATCAATTGTAACAAAATTTGCTTTTGGAAAAAGTAATTTTGTTGCAGATAATTCTTTTTGTGCGTCCTTAATCGGTACTATGATTATGTTCTTACCATCAATTTTTTTTGTACCTGGTCCAAACATTGGGTGAATACAAATAGGGTTCACTTTAGATGGTGTTTTTAAAAGTGTTAGAGCGGTTTTAGATTTTTGTGAAGATATTTCTATTAGATATGAACCACGTTTCATTTCTTTAGCAATCAATCTAATGATTTCAGGGGTATTTTTTGTAGGCGTGCATAAAAGAACATAATCAGTTTGTAATATGGCGCCCACGAGTGAATTTGCTTTAATGATAAATTTTTCTTTTATTTCATTATTTGTGTCAAATCCCTTGACCTCGAAACCTATTTTATGAAAATAATTTGCAAACCATTTACCCATTTTGCCGTTTACGCCAATGATTGCAATTTCTTTATTCATACGATTCCTTCAATACGGTATCTAATATTATCATACCTTCCTTTAACTTGGTTTCATCTATTGCTGTGATTCTAAAAAATTCTTTATAGTCTCCAAATCCCTCGCCTGGTGCTATGGCAACACCATGTTCTAGCAGTTTTTCCGAAAATTTTGTTGCATCAAAATTCTTGTATTTAGTTTTGGCAAACAGGTACATTGCTCCATCTGGTTCGATGAATTCTAGACCGATATCTTTTGCAATTTTAACTAATATCTCTAATCTTGTTTCTATAATTTCTGCATTCTCTTGAACAGCTTCAAAAGGCGAATTGATCACTTGTAATGCAGCATATTGAATTGGTTCTGAGACATTTGTTAGACTGAGTGCCTGCAGCTTTGACATTTTTTCTATGATGGATGGTTCTGTAATTGTATACCCAATCCTAAAACCAGTCATAGCAAAAGACTTAGAAAATGATTTTGTAATTATGGATTTTTCGTATCCGTATGTTAAAATTTCTTTTGGCCATTCTCCCTCAACGTTTCCTGGTCCAGAGTAGTAATCTTCGTATATCTCGTCGCTTAGTACATAGAGATCATGTTCCTTTGCTGTTTGCATAATACTATCTAGAAGTTTCTCTGGGAGAATTTTTCCTGTTGGGTTATTTGGATAGTTTAGAACAATCATTTTTGTATTTTCATTTATCGCATTGTTGATTTGGTCAATAGATGGCTCCCATTTTGTTTCTAATGTTGTCTTTATTGTTCTGACTTTGATACCGGCATTTAATGCACAGTCTTTGTATGCTGGCCATGCTGGTTCTATTACAATTATTTCATCACCAGGATTTAGTAGTGTAGTTATTGCCAAGTAAACTGCGAATCTTGCACCAGGACAAACCATTATGTTTTCCTGATCAAGATTCAG
>JAANXC010000063.1 GCA_018263495.1 Nitrososphaerota archaeon | reverse complement strand
GTCCGGTAACAATTTGGTCACCCTTATCAATAATTTCTGTCGGTTCGTGTTCTAAGTCTTTAGTTATTATGTCACGATTTCTAATAATCTCACATTCTTTATCAATCTCTGCAATTTCTTTTTCAGTAAGATCCACGTTACCGCCTTCACGTATTTTTCTAAATAATTCAATTGCTTTTTCAACAGCATCATCCAGTGGTTTAACACTCTTTTTCTCAATTGAGTTAGACTGATCTTCTGAATCGATGTCTTTGTGTGTTTTATTCGTATTTGTTTTTGATTCAGACAATCATTAAATAATCTGAAAGCGGTTATATATTCTACGAGCTAGATAACGAGAAATGGACTCTGAAACAGTTTCTAAAGTTGATGCCACTTTAGAAATTAATGGTAATACGAAAATATCCTGTCAATTAAAACGTCATCTTTCTCCAATTACTGTTGGGCTGATTACACGTATGTTACCTTTGAAGGGAAATGCACATCAAATGGGTCAGTCTGTTGTATATTTTGAGACAAAAATTAATTCTGGAGTAGAACGTAAAAGAACAGATTTTAAAAAAGGAGATATTGCATTTTTGCCAACTGAAGGTAGTATTTGCTTTTATCTTGATGATATATTTGCTGGAAAACAAATGACAGTTATTGGTAAAATGATGGATGATGTTGACAAATTAAAAACAGTAAAGCCTAGCGATGTTTTATCACTTTCCAGAAACTGATTTGTATAAATGATGACCACTAAAACCACCTATTCTTTCGACTGTTCCATCTTTGAGTAATTTTTGCAAGTATGAATTAGCCGCAGAAATTTTAACTTCAGTCTGTCTTGCTAAATCCTGCACAATGATTATTTTGGCAGCATTGATATATTTTATTGCCTTAGATTCATCGATAATTACTGAAGTAGTAGTCTTTGTCACATTACTCTTTTCAGATTTTTTAGATTTTTTTTNCTCTGCATTTTTACTTTGTGATTTATCTTTTTGTGCTGGAGATTTATTTTTTGATCCACCCATTTAATTCAAAAATAGAATTCCTACTTATAAACGAATAATTAATTAATTATGTAAATATTTTTTAATAATTTATCATTGTAATAACATAATTTATTATCTATAAGAACACAAAAATTTTATGGGAATAATTGCAAAAGGTGCAAAATGTAACGTGTCTGATTGCAACAACGATGGATTTCGTTCTCTTAATACCAAAAAAGTTGAAGAAGCTGGTTTGCGTGTATCAGTTAATGGTAAGAAGGCTGCTCTTTGTAAAGAACATTACAAAGAATGGAAAAAAGAAACTAAAGAAGATAGATCTTTAGATCGTGCAAGATTTGATATTTATTAAAAAATATTAACAGATATTTTATTTATCATAATATTTTTCAGCATTTTGAAAAAATCCGTTTTTCAGATTATCATAATATGAATTAAGTTTTTTGTAAAGACGTTTTGGTTTTCTTGATTTTTGGTTACTAATCACATACAGCGCAAGAATGGGTAACGCTATAGTTGCATCAGCGTAAACAGTTACCATATCATGATGTGCATCTTGTACCTTACCCCAGCTTTTTCCTTCTTGTAGTGTGGCACCTGATAATCCACCAGTATCAGGCCTTGCATCTGTGATTTGTATTATGTAGTCTTGACCACCAACATTTTGTCGAAGTATTTGATCAAGAAGTGGACCTGTCTGCTGAGCAGTATTTTTTGGAACCCCACCACCTAATTCAACTATTCCAGATTTCTGGGAATTGTATAAAATTGATGCTTGCTCCAAAATTTCTCTTACAAAATCTAGGCTGTATGTCTTCTCTCTTAATCTATGAATTGCTAAATTAAGCGCAAGAGAAGAATCCTTTAATGTTGATATGTAAATCGGTACATCGTAATTATATGCTGTTGTAACAAAACTTTTTTCAGGATACTTTGAGTTCTCACTACTAATTTTGCCCAAAAAATTACAAAACTCAGCAGTGGTGAATGGTTTATCAACAAAATTATTTTTGAATGCCTTTTGAATAACTTGATCTTGTGCTTCTAACGTTTCATAAAATTTGATAAACACGTCTCTAATCCTAACTATTTCCATATCGTATAGTTTCATGTCATCAACCTGAAAATCACCTTGTTTTACTGGTAATCCCCATGCAAAATGATCTTCATGATACACATTAGCACCAGTTGTGACTATCCAATCTACAAAACCTCTTTCAATTAGAGTCTTAAAAATTCCGCCAAAACCAACTGGAGTCAAAGCTCCAGAAGCTGTTAAACAGATTGTTGCATCTTCTTTTATCATTTTTGCATAAACCTTTGCAGCCTCACCGAGTTTTCTTCCGTTAAATCCTGACTCTGAATAAATCTTAACCAAGTCTTCTATCGACATATCAGGGTCAAGTTTGATATGCGGAATATCATTGCCCTTAAAATGATGATGATCCATTACATGAAGTTGAATGTTGATGAATAAACCTGTTTTGGCACAATCATTTAAAAAAATCTAAATTTAAAACAGGTTAAGAACAAATATGAAGTATATCGATATTGCAGACTCGAATAGAGTAAACCGTTCTCCTGATAAAATTATTCAAGTACTTTCTGATGGAACAACTGTTGAGAAAGGCTATAAAATAAAAAATATACAATTACGATTATACACTGAAAAAAATGACAAAAAACTAGGACTGTATTCTCTAATTACATCATTGGTTGAAACTGACAAAGGATCCGTGGAAATGATTTATGATGAAGGATTTCGTGGTAATAATGCATTAGAAAAATCTAGCAAATTTTTGACTGAGAGTTTGGGAATTTCTGGTTTAATACTTCGTTCATTAATATTTTTAGATGGAAAATGACAAACACTTCCTATCATCAAAAACTATCTTCAGATGACAAAAAGCCAATTTGTTCACTGTGTAACGAAGAGTCACTTTACTATTGTACAATGAATGATGAATATTACTGCGTTAAACATGTTTTAGGTCATGATGAAAACGAATAACAACTATATTTTTTAAAAGCCCATCACCTGATTTATCTATGGAAGAAGCTGAACATAATTCAAGAATTGAAAAAATTGCTGAAATGATTTTGTCTGACAATATTTCGCTTGACGAACAAGAACAAAATAAACTAAAAAAATATCATGATTTTGCAAAGCAAAATTATGGGCTTGAACAGGTTGCTGCATCTGAACTAGTTAATGAGGCATTTTTATATCTAAAATTAAAACAGGCGCCAGATATCGACCCATTGACCAAAGGTGATGAATTTGGCGCTGGATTTAGTTAATGATGAACATTATCAAATTGATAACACTTAATTCAATAATTCAATCTGTGTGAAATTATGCGTATTTTACAATTACATTGTGACAGTATAGAATATACACCAACAAAGAAGGAAATAAAATCTGCAGAGGAAATAGAGCCTAAAAAAACTCGTATAGAAGAGGTTGTAGTGTGTTTTACTGCAATTGAGGAGGACGACGATTCAAGTGTTGCAAAAAATGCAATCATTGATATTCAAAAATCAATGAAGCAAATTGGTTGCAATAAATTACTGCTTTATCCATATGCGCATTTAAGCTCTAATCTTGCATCACCTGGCACTGGTCTGAAAATTTTAAAAGAAATGCAAGAATCATCTACTGGAATTGAAATAACGCATGCACCATTTGGATGGACAAAAGCTTTTAGTATTCAAGTTAAAGGACACCCACTTGCAGAAAGTTCCAAAGTTTTTTCTAAGGATTCAACTAAAGAAAAAACATCTACAGCATTAGAATCTGAATCCAAGATCAAATCATATTGGTACATAATGACACCTGACGGTAAAATGGAGGAGATTGAAAAATTCAATTTCTCTAATCATAAACAGCTAGAAATACTTGCAAAGTATGAATCTGCAAAAAAAAGAAGTGTAGATGAACCACCACCTCATGTAAATTTGATGAAAAAACTTGCAATTGCTGATTATGAACCTGCATCTGATTCAGGAAATATGAGATTTTATCCAAATGGTAGGCTAATTAAATCTCAGATTGAACAGTATGTTACAGATAAAATTCGTGATTATGGTGGTATTGAAGTTGAAACTCCAATCATGTATGATTCACATCATCCAAGTATGGAAAGTTACTTTAACAGATTCCCTGCAAGACAATACAGTATAGATTCAGAAGGCAAACATCTTTTCTTAAGATTTGCAGCATGTTTTGGGCAATTTTTAATGGCAAGTGATTTTCAATTATCATACAAAAATCTACCATACAAACTCTATGAACTTACTCGTTATAGTTTTAGAAGGGAACAATCCGGTGAACTTGTTGGTCTAAGAAGATTAAGAGCGTTCACCATGCCTGACTGTCATGCATTCTGTAAAGATATGTCACAGGCCATCGATGAATTTAGAAAAAGATTTGATCTTTCTCGTGAAGTTTTGTCAGGATTAGGAATTGAAGAAAATGATTATGAAATGGGTATCAGATTTACTGAGAGTTTTTACAATGAAAATAAGGAGTTAATCAAACAGATGGTTTCAAAAGTAGGTAAACCAGTTTTAGTTGAAATGTGGAAAGAGAAATTCTTTTACTTTGTACTAAAATGGGAATTTAACTTCATTGATAATTTAGGTAAGGCTAGCGCATTATCAACTGATCAAATAGATGTTGAAAACGGTAAACGTTACGGAATTACATTTACCGATGAAAAAAATGAGCGGCAACATCCAATCATTTTACATAACTCTCCGTCTGGCGCAGTAGAACGTGTGATTTACGCATTATTAGAAAAGTTTGCTAAACAAGTAAAAGATGGTAAAAGACCACAATTCCCACTTTGGTTGGCACCTACACAAGTAAGACTAATTCCTCTCAAAGATGATTTTCTAGAATTTGCTAGTAATCTTGCTGACAAATTAACTGAGCAAAATATACGAGTTGATATTGATGATAGAAATGATACAATCGGTAAAAGAATTAGAGATGCCGAAAAAGAATGGATTAACTATGTGCTAGTCATTGGAGAAAAAGAAATTAATTCGCCTAGTTTGAGTGTTCGTGATAGAACAACTGGCGACGTACGACAACTTTCTACTGAGAACTTTGTAAAGGAGATTCAAGATGCAACAAAAGGTAAACCAGTTTCAAAATTAAATTCAGCAATATTGTTATCACAAAGACCACAGATAATGGTGTAATAAAATGAGTTTTCTGGATCTTCACATGACAAAATCACCATTAATTATGAACCCGAATGAGAATTCTGAACCTGTAGCTACTATTTTTGGTGTACCGTTTGATTCAACACATTCTTACAAACCGGGCTGCCGGTTTGGACCTGACGTAATACGTGATGCATTTAATAACATTGAAATTTTTCAGCCAGAGTTTGGTATCGACCTGGAGACAGTAAATATCAATGATCTTGGCAATACAAAACACACAGTTGTTGCAACAGAAATGTTACAAATGGTTGAAAACATCACTTCTGAATTAAAAAAACAAAACAAACAACTGATAATTTTAGGTGGAGAACATTTGATTACTTTAGGAAGCTTCGCATGTTTTCCAAAGGATACAGGATATGTAGTGTTTGACGCACATTATGATCTAAGAGATCAATACGCAGATATCAAACTTAGTCATGCTGCTTATCTAAGAAGAATAATTGAAAAACGTGGTTCTGAAAATATTGTTCATGTTGGTGCAAGGGCGTTTGTCAAGGAAGAACTTGCATTTCTAAAAGAACATAATATTGCAACAGTGTCAGATAAAGAAATTCGTGACGGCAATGGTCCTAAATTACTCAAAGATATCACATCTACTTTTGACAGTATTTATCTGAGTATAGACTTGGATGTATTAGATCCTGCATTTGCACCAGGCGTCGGCAATCCTGAGGCTGTTGGAATTTCATCTAGGGAATTATATGATTTAGTTACAACGCTGCAAAACAAAAAGATAGTAGCTGCAGACATAGTAGAGCTAAATCCAACTTATGATAATGGTGCAACTGCGTCCATGGCTGCAAAAATGATATCAACAATTATCGCAATGAACCTAAGCAGGTCAAACTGATGTTAAATAATTTACGTGATTCATTACAGCCACATCTTGAAAAAATAGGCAAAGGTTTTGCATCAACTGGAATTTCACCAAACGGATGGTCATGCATCGGTTTAGTCTTTGCATTTGCATCTGCATTCATTTATGGATGGAATGTTGAATTTTCACTAATTATTGGTGGGATAGTTCTACTTGTTGCAGGTTTTTTTGACGTTGTAGATGGACAGGTTGCCAGAGTATCTCAAAAAGTTACCAAATCTGGGGGTTTTCTTGATTCAGTATTTGATAAGATAGCAGAGGTTGCTATATTTCTTGGAATATTAGTTGGTGGTTTTGCGGAACCATATTTAGTATTTTTAGCTATCACATTTTCATTACTTGTAAGCTATACACGCTCAAGGGCTGAATCTTTAGGGGTAAAGTTACAGGGTATTGGAATTGGTGAGCGTGCTGAAAGACTTCTTGTAATTGCTATTATTGGAATTATTGGGTTTATGGAATATGCGGTAATTATTGTCATAATAATTGCAGGTATTACATTCATTCAAAGAATTGTTGTCACTACAAAAGCATTAAGAGAATAAGATCATTTTATTGAGCGATATCAAAAATTTGAATTCTATAATTATATGCATCTGAAACAAATATTCT
>JAANXC010000062.1 GCA_018263495.1 Nitrososphaerota archaeon | reverse complement strand
GGTCAGATCTTGCGACTAAATTACCAAAGTGATTTTTAATGATGTGGTCAGAAAAATACCGTCCAAATAACTTTCTTGATTTAATTGGTAATGAAGAGTCTAGGAAATTATTTGTGGAGTGGTTTACAAATTGGAAAAAGGGAATAAAACCAATTCTGCTAGTTGGTCCACCAGGTATTGGTAAAACAACCCTAGCTAATCTTGCTGCAAAACAATTTGGTTACGATCTTATCAGTCTTAATGCGAGTGATGTAAGAAATAAAAAAAACATTAATGAGATTCTGAGCCCAGTTTTGGGAAATCAAACTGTCTTAGGAACTCCAATGATTTTTATCGATGAGGTAGATGGTGTACATGGAAGAGCAGATTATGGTGGTGGTGAGGCTATAATCAAGATCTTGAAGGAGCCTACTGTACCAATAGTTCTTGCCGCAAACACAGATTCATCAGACAAGATGAAAAGCATCAAAAAAGCTGTAAAAACCATAGAGCTGAAACCATTATCGCCAAAACTGTTACGGCTTTACCTCAATAGAATACTGCAACTTGAGGGAGTAAAAATTGACTCTGATTCTTTAGCAAAACTTGTTACAAAATCAAGAGGTGATATCCGTTCCATGATTAATTTCACACAGGCAAGAGTTACTGGTTTTGATCCACCCACTGAAAAATCCTTTGAAACATTGGACGTTGAAGAGGGGATCAATGCGTTTTACAAAGCAAACTCAATAGATGAAGCTAGATCTATTTTGTATTCTCTCAGAATAGATCCTAGAGAAAAAATTAATGCATTTTATTCTAGTATTATAACAAGCAAGATTTCTGTGGACGACATGCAAAATTTTTTGCAGGTAATTTCTGAAGCTGATATGTTATATGGGAAAATTATGAAAACACAGCAATGGCGTCTATTACGATATCTAGATGCCATCCTTTTGGGGTTGTATAAAAAAGATATTCCTATTCGCTATTCAAAGTATAATCTTTCATGGCAACTTCTTAACAGACTCAGGTGGGATGGCACAAAAATAAAATCAATTATTGCCTCTCTGGCAAAAATGATGCATGTTTCAAAAAGCACTTTTGCAAGTCTTTATTTTCCATTCTTACTTTACTGCATTAAAAATAAAAAAATAGATTTGGAATTCGATGAATCATTAGAAGAAATTGTAGAGAAGGAGATTGCTTTAATCAAATGAGGAGAGAAAAGTATGCCTTCATGTAGAATCTGTAATAAACCACTAATTTGGAAAAAACCGTATAAGAAAGGAGATAGACCTGTAGAAAAAGATGGTTCTATTCATGACTGTTCAACAAAGAAAGAAAATGAAGATCTTAAGTGCATTATTTGTGGTGGTTCAGTCGGGTGCCCAAATTGTGAATTTATCGAAAATTGCAATCCTCAATCTGTATCACCACTGTGTATATGTAAAAAATGTGAACAATTAGAGAATCCATTTATTTCATACAAAAAAGCGGTAATTGAAAAATTTCCTGTACTAAATATTAAAATTTGACCAGAATTAGATGATCTGTTATCATGCATTCTGATAAAATTGATGGATTTTTGAAAAAAAGGAAGACTGCTGATCAAGCTGGTGGTCAGGATCGCATTTCCAAACAACATGAGAAGGGAAAACTTACAGCAAGAGAACGAATTAATCTATTACTTGATGAGGGAAGTTTTGTAGAGGTTGATGCTCTAACTACGCATCATTATCACGAATATGATATGCAAAAAAAGAAATTCTTTGGTGATGGTATAATTGGCGGTTATGGAGTGATTAACGGCAGACAAGTCTACGTTTTTGCTTATGATTTTACGGTTTTGGGAGGCACTCTAAGTAAAATGGGCGCAAAAAAAATTACCAAATTAATGGATCATGCTGTCCGTAATGGATGCCCAATTATTGGAATAATGGACTCAGGCGGCGCCAGAATTCAGGAAGGAATACAAAGTCTTGATGGATTCGGTGATATTTTTTATCACAACCAATTGGCATCAGGTGTAGTTCCACAAATTACTGCTAGTATTGGACCCTCTGCTGGTGGTGCAGTATATTCTCCAGCAATGACTGATTTTGTTATAATGGTAGATAAATTGGGAACTATGTTTGTCACAGGACCTGATGTTGTAAAGACGGTACTTGGTGAAGAAGTTTCATTTGACGAACTTGGTGGAGCTATGACGCATGGTACCAAAAGTGGTGTTGCTCATTTTGTTGCACAAAATGAGTATGAATGCATGGATTATATCAAGACGTTACTCTCATACATTCCACAAAATAACACCGAAGAGCCTTCAATCGTATCAAACGATGACGATCCAAACCGTCTGGATCACAACCTAATCAGCATGGTACCTGAAGATGCATTGAAGCCTTATGATATGAAAGAGATTATTCATTCAATAGTTGATAATCATAACTTTTTTGAGGTTCATGAATTGTTTGCACAGAATATTATTGTAGGTTTTGCTAGGATGAATGGAAAAACGATCGGTATAGTTGCAAGTCAACCACTATATCTTGCTGGTGCACTTGATATTGATTCCTCGAACAAGGCATCACGTTTCATTCGATTTTGTGATTGCTATCACATTCCAATTCTTACATTAGTTGACACTCCTGGATATATGCCTGGAACAAATCAAGAACATAATGGAATTATTCGTCATGGAAGCAAACTTTTGTACGCTTATTCTGAAGCAACAGTTCCAAAGATCACTATTGTAATTGGAAAAGCATATGGTGGAGCTTACATTGCGATGGGCAGTAAGAATCTGAGAACAGACATTAATTATGCGTGGCCAACTGCACAAATTGCGGTTCTTGGTTCTGAGGCAGCTGTTAAGATTATGAACAGGAAGGAACTTGCTAGTTCAAAGGATCCTGAAGCTCTAAAAAAACAATTGGTAGATGAGTTTACTGAGAAATTTGCAAATCCATATGTTGCTGCATCTAATGGAACAATTGATACAGTTATTGATCCTGCTGAAACTAGACCTATGGTTATCAAAGCCCTTGAAATGCTTTCCAATAAACGAGACAGGCAATTACCTCGAAAACATGGGAACATGAATCTGTGATTTAGATGATAAGTAAGGTACTAATTGCTAATCGTGGAGAAATAGCCTTACGTGTCATTAAGACATGTAAGGCACTTGGAATAAAGACGGTAGCTGTATATTCTGACGAAGATAGAAACTCTCTTCATGTAAAAAACGCTACAGAATCATATCATATAGGCGAGGCTGCTCCTGCTAAAAGCTATCTTAATCAAGAAAAAATCCTTGATGTCATGTTATCTTCTGGTACCGATGCTGTTCATCCTGGATATGGATTCCTTTCAGAAAATGATGACTTTGCACGATTATGTGAAAAGAACAAAATCAACTTTATCGGACCTTCTGCAGATTCAATGAATCTTTGTGGAGATAAGATGCGTTGTAAAGCAGCAATGCTCAAAGCAAAAGTTCCAACCGTGCCTGGAGGCCCAGGTTTAGTAAAAGATGCTGATGAGGCAGAAAAAATTGCAAATGAAATTGGCTATCCTGTAATGCTAAAATCTGTTTATGGTGGTGGTGGTCGTGGAATTAGAATTGTAAATACTGATCAAGAATTACAAGATGGATATGAAACAGTTACAGCAGAGTCAATTGCGGCAGTAGGAAAATCTGCAATCATTGTTGAAAAATTCCTAGAAAAAACAAGACATATTGAATATCAAATGTGTAGAGATCATCATGGTAATGCAGTACATCTTTTTGAGAGAGAATGCTCCATTCAAAGACGAAATCAAAAACTAATTGAACAAACCCCATCTCCTGCAGTCGATGAAGCCAAAAGAGAAGAAATCGGTGAATTAGTTGTTAAAGCAGCAGAAGCTGTTGATTATACTAACTTAGGTACTGCAGAATTTCTAAGAGCAGACAATGGGGAATTTTATTTCATAGAAATTAATGCAAGATTGCAGGTAGAACACCCAATCTCTGAAATGGTATCTGGATTAGACTTTGTTAAACTTCAACTAGATATTGCAAATGGAGAACCATTACCATTCAAACAAAGTGATCTTAAGATGAATGGGTATGCTATTGAATGTAGAATTAATGCAGAAGATACATTCTTAGATTTTGCGCCATCCACGGGTCCTGTTCCAAACGTTACAATTCCTTCAGGACCAAGTGTTAGATGTGATACATACTTGTATCCTGGATGCACTGTATCTCCATTCTATGATTCTTTGATGGCAAAACTCTGTACTTGGGGACAAACATTTGAGGAATCAAGATTAAGAATGTTAAATGCATTGAATGATTTTTACATTCAAGGTGTTGAAACATCAATTCCACTTTACAAAACAATTTTGAAAACAGATGAATACAAAAATGGTCAGTTATCAACTGACTTTTTGAAAAGATTTGGTATCATAGATAGGCTAAAAGAAGATCTAAAAAACCAAAGAAAGGATAAACAACTTGCAGCAATTGCTGCGGCTGTAATGCATTCAACATTTTACCAAAGCAGAGTAAAATCATCAACTGTTACAAACCCACGGTGGAAAAGCCGAATGGATAGATAAGAAATGGAATTCAAACTTGAAGATATAGAAGAAACTTTCAATGGAGAGATTGTTAGTAAGATTTCAAATAATGAGTATCTAATTAAGATTCAGGATAAAGAACATCACATCCAAATTCTTGATATTAATTCTCGTGGAATGGAATTCGTGTTGGATAATCACTATCACAGCGTAAACTATCTAGAAAATCAAACTGGAGAAATGAAGATCATTCTAGATGGAGTACCACTAACAATTAACAAGAATTCCAAATTTGATAAGATTGTTTACAAGAGTTCAGGCGGGGCTGATGTTGGTTCTGCGCAGAAAAACCTGAGAAGCCAAATTCCTGGAAAAATTGTTTCTATAGAGGTCAAGGTTGGTGATAAAGTCAAAAAGGGTGATGTTGTATGTGTTTTGGAATCAATGAAGATGCAAGTATCTGTCAAATCACATAAAGACGGTGAAATAAAAAGTCTAAAAATAAAAGAAGGAAACTCCGTTAACAAAAATGATATCTTGGCTGAAATTGAATAAAACTAATTTCCTTTTTTGAGAAAATCTATAATCTCTTGATAATTTGGTTCTTTCAATGGATCTTCTGAAACCCATTTGTATACTATGGTACCATTTTTATCAATGATGAATACAGAGCGTTTTGCAAAATTATAGTCCTTTAGATGCAAAAGGTCTGGCACCAAAATATCATAATCTTTTATCGTTTTACTATTGTAATCACCAAGTATTGGAAAGTCAAAGTTGTTTTTCTCAGCAAATGCCTTGTTTGCAAATGGACCATCATTACTAATTGCAACAACATGTGCACCAAGATTTGAAATATCATTCCACGAGTCTCTAAAAGTACACAATTCGGTCTCACAAACTGGAGAACTAGCAGCTACAATAAATGACAAAACTACTTTTTTATCCAAAAACTCACTCAACTTCCGCATTTTCAGATCAGTATCTGCAAGCTCAAAGTCTGGGGCAGAATCTCCAACATTTAAGACCATAAATTAATTCACAAAGTGTACTATATCAATTATAAGAAACAAGGATTGAATTGACATTTTTGGATCGTTAATAATCTAAATAGATTTTTATATTCTCCAACGAGACTCAAGCTGCTTTGGTAGGCGAAACCGTTGCAGGTTACAGCAATGTACTGTTTATGTTTGGGTTTGCAGTGCTAGCTTTGGCGCCTGCCCTAGTCATATCTAGAATGATTTCACCACGTACAAAAAGTAACCCAGTCAAATTCTTGCCCATGGAATGTGGTCAAGTTCCTTCAGGGGCAGGACGTACTCACTTTATGATGCAATATTATGCCTACATCCTAATGTTTGTTATATTCGATGTAATGGCTATCTTCTTGTACGCATGGGGTAGCACATTATTAGATCTACCAAAAGAAGCTACACTCCCAATACTTGCCTTCTTAGGAATAATGTTCGCCGCAATGGCATTTGCACTTTATCAAACAAAGAGGAAGAACATATGGTAGACGACCTTGTAACCTCAAAACAGTCCAAGGGATTAACCATAGTAGATCAAATTAATTCTCACAACGCTAATGTCTTTATTGGAAAATTAGGCGATATACTTTACAAAGCGGTTGATACGCCATTGGGAATGGCCATCAACTGGGGACGTTTATGGTCTTTGTGGCCTGTTCATATTGAGACTGCATGTTGTAGTGTGGAGTTTGGCGCAGCATCAGGTCCAAGATATGATGTGGAACGATTTGGCATTATAGAGGCTTTTGGAAGTTTAAGACAATGTGATCTTGTGGTTGTACAAGGCACAATTACCAGAAAGATGGCACCAAGACTTCGTTTGGTATATGATCAAATGCCTGAACCAAAATATGTTATTGCAATGGGTGCGTGTGCTATCACTGGAGGATTATATTTTGATTCATACAATGTATTGCCTGGAATAGATGGCATATTACCTGTAGATGTTTATGTACCTGGATGTCCTCCAAGACCCGAAACTCTGATTCAAGGATGCATGTTACTTCAAGAGAAAATTAAACGGATGAAACCACGGTAAGTGACTAAAATGAGTTCTACCGACAGCACAGAGATTGCGAAGACTGATGACTCATCACTTGCTTCCGATCTTGATAAATCATTATCTGATTCAATCTCAAAAAAGTTTTCAAACGTTGAAATTGCATATGTAAAACCAGACAGAATTCGTGTAAATGTAAAAAAGGAAGATATTATTGATGTTGTATCTTTTATTCGTGACGAACTTAATTTTGATCATGCAGAGTCAGTAAGTGGAGTTGATTATCCAGAAGACAAACAAATTGAAGTTGTGTATCACTTGGGTTCCTACACTGATACATCACTTGATAAAAAAATTATTGCTTTAGCTACACGAACATCACGTGAAGATGATCCACGTCCTGGTAACGATAATACAATACTACCAAGTTTGCGTGATGTTTTCCCAAGTGTTTCATTTCATGAAAGAGAATGTTTCGAAATGTTAGGAGTTTATTTTGATGGTCATCCTGATAATAGACGGTTATTATTACCAGAAGATTGGGCAGACATGCCACCACTCAGAAAAGACTTTAGAATTAAGGGTAGATAAAAATGAGCAACCAAGTATATCCAAAGGATAAAGAAATTCTTCCGGGTCTTCAGATAGAAAAAGTTGATGATCGAATAATGACTCTTAATGTTGGTCCTCAACATCCGGGTTCCGGTCACATGCGAATCATCATCAAAGTTGATGGTGATTATATTGTTCACACTGATCCAGACCCTGGTTATGTACATAGGGGAGAAGAAAAGATGGCTGAATATAGAAATTATATAACAAACATTCCTCATCTGGAAAGACCGGTTATTCATGATTCATGCAACATTCTATATCCATACTGTCTTGGGGTTGAAGAATTACTTGGATTAGAGGTTCCAGAACGAGCTAAATATCTTAGGGTAATTGCTGCTGAACTCAATCGATGTGTGTATATAGAATATTGGCTTGCCATCTATGGTATTTTCCTTGGTCATTCTACAATGTTCATGTGGCCTGTTGGGGATCGTGAACTATTGATAGACCTATTAGATAAGATGACGGGAGCACGTGTTACCCATGCGTACTTTGTTCCTGGTGGAGTCAGAAATGATGTTCCTCCCAACTTTGAGGATGTATGTTTGAGGCAAGTAAACTATTTTGAGAAAAGGCTTAAAGAATATGCTGATGTTTTTTACGACAATCCAATTCTAATTTCAAGAACTAAGGATACAGGTGTTTTATCACGTGAAGATGCCATTAAACTTGGCACAACTGGTTCTGTTTTGCGTGCAAGCGGTGTGGACTTTGACATTAGAAAGAAGGAACCATATGATGTTTACGAAGAATTGGATTTTCAAACTAGTGTTCTAAAAGAAGGTGATTCTTATGCTCGTTCTAAAATTCCTTGGCTTGACATGTTTGAGAGTTGTAAAATAATTAGAAATGCACTGAAAAAGATGCCAAAGTCTGGTTCTGTCAGAGTAAAACTAAAACCAAAGCCAAAGGGTGAAGATACTGAGGTTTATCGTAGAGTTGAATCAGGGAGGGGCGCACTTGGAATGCATATTGTTTCACGTGGCACGCCACAACCATACCGACTAAAGATCAGCGTTCCTTCATTCAGAAATTTGATTGCCATGCCACATCTACTTACAGGCGAAAAGCTTGGAAATATGCCAGCTGTTTACTGGAGTTTAAACTATTGGCCAGTGGAGGCAGATAGGTAAATGTCGGTAATCGCACCCAAGTTTAGACTTGGTTATCTTGTAAAAGGTATTACCGACAATATATTTTGGATTATTGTACTACTTACTTTGATTGGTATTCCAGTAGTTCAGATAGTTCTGATCTACATAGATTTTCCCGTGATTGATGGAGAAATTTGGAATCCATTTAGGGTATTTGATGCCATGACGCACCCAGAAAGAGCATTACCACTTGTAAAAAATTTCATGCAAACTGATCTTTTCAAGGTTGTAGCATTTCCCGGATTTGGATTTGCAGCCTTGATTGCAGCTGCGGTTATATTTGTCGAAAGAAAGATGTTGGCAAAACTACAGCTAAGGGTAGGACCATTTTACTGTGGAAAAGTTGAGGGTATCCTACAACTAATGGGTGATGGTTTAAAATTAATTTCCAAGGAAATAATAATTCCAGCAAAAGCTGACAAGCCACTTTTCTGGGCAGTCCCTGTTCTGTTTGCCGCAACCGCAGGCGCATTTGTTGCCCTGATACCTGTTGCACCTGGATGGGTTGTAGCTGACATTGATTTGGGCTTGTTAGCTGTATTTGCCGTAATAGGGTTTTTCCCAATAATCACCATTTTAGCAGGATGGTCTTCTAATAGCAAATTCCCGTTTATTGGAGGAATTAGGGCCCTTTACCAAATGGTTTCATTTGAAATTCCATTAATTCTCTCACTTTTGGGAATTGTAATGCTAACGGGAACTCTTAATTTATCTGAGATTGTTGAGAGCCAATCCTTTTTCCCATGGATCGTCTTCATGCCGATTGGGGCTGTTGTATTTTTCATCTGTATACTTGCTGAACTTGAAAGGATTCCATTTGATCTGCCTGAAGCAGAAAGTGAAATTGTGGCAGGTTGGCTGACTGAATTATCTGGAATGATGTACGGTCTTGTTCAGCTAGGTTCTTATCTCAAGCTTTACGCCTTTGCAGCACTTTTTGTTGTAATGTTCCTAGGTGGGTGGAACGGTCCATCGATTTTTCCAATGGAGCCAATGGCTGAAGTTATCACTGATGGTATTGTTATAATGCCAGACGCTCTTGTTGTAAAAGATATTCCAGGTCTGCCATTGTTCGCAGGGGAGATGATAAACGGAACGATTTGGTTTATTCTCAAAACAGCTGCAGTGATCTTTTTCATACTTCTTCCAAGGGGAGTTTTTCCACGTATTAGAATTGATTTGTTGTTAAAAATTGGCTGGTACAAGTTAATTGTGTTAGCTTTTGTTAACATCTTCATTGCATTAGCTTTGGTGTACGGTGGTATCATAGGACCAGGAGGTATAATATAATGGGAACTGCATCTGGAATAATTAAGGCACTTAATTCTGGTGTTAAACATATTGCAACTAAACGTTTTACATTTAGATATCCTGAGCAGAAACTAAAGTTTGTAGGAGACGGTTATCAGTATGATCCTGATAGCGGTGTAGGTATAGCTGGATACAAAGGGCGTCACATACTTTTTCATGACAAATGTACAGGATGCCAGCTTTGTTCTATTGCTTGCGAGGATATCGCTGAAGCAATAGCAATGCCAAAAGTAGAGGAAGAATGGAAACATAACAAAAAAGCTATAATGCCTCAGATAGATTATGGCAAATGTGTATTTTGTGGACTCTGTGTTGATGCATGTCCTTTCTATGCTTTGTACATGACAAATGATTACGAGTTATCTTCATTTACCAAAGAAGGTCTAATCTATACTCCTGCACAGCTACAAGTAAAACCAAAAGTTGACCAAGACGTAGAAATTCAGATTGATGAAAAGGGTGCTAAACATGGTTGATACTCTTTTCCTTGGAATTGCAGTTTTAACAATAGTTTCAGCAATAGCAGCGCTTGAGATGCGTTCACTAATTTATGGCGGCATAGCTTTAATGGGAACATTAGGAGGTATTGCAGGCTTTTTCATTCTCTTAGATTCACCGTTTGTAGCATTATTCCAGATTGCTGTGTATGTTGGCTCTATTGCTGTACTGATTTTGTTTACTATTATGCTGGTAAAGAGGGAATTAATCTTTCAGAAGAAAGAGGATCCAAAACGAAGGTATGCGGGAATAGGTCTTATGTTGATAATAATGATCTCATTAGGAGCTGTAATATTCAATTCAGGTCTTTCCTCCATCACCACTGAGGAACCATCAGTTGACTATAGAGAGATTGGTGAGGACTTTCTGACATATTATTGGCCTGCGCTTGTTGTTATGGCGCTTGTATTATCAAGTTCAATCACTGGTGCGATGATCTTGGCACGAAGACATGATGGAGTGGAAGATGAGCAACGAACTGATTGATTTTGTAATTGTCTCTGTTGCCCTTTTGGCAATTGGTATTTATGGTTTATCAGTAAAGCGAAATTTCATTCGAATGTTATTTGCGGTTGAAATTATCATAAATGCAGCTAACCTAAATCTAGTTGCATTTGCAAGATTTTTACCACACAGCGGTGGACAAACATTTGCATTATTTTCCATTGCCATAGCAGCTGCAGAAGTTGCAGTTGGACTAGCACTTATCATTGTAGCCTACAGAATGTACAAGAACATCGATGTAGCTAACTTTAGGAGCTTGAAGGGATAATGGATTATGCACTACTTCAGGCAGTCTTCCTGCCACTTCTACTCTCACCTCTAGCCTATATTATTGGAAGAAAGTTCGGTCATACTGCTGCAACATGGTTTACATTTGGATTATTGCTTTACTGCACCATTCTTATCATCACTGCATCTATTGATGAAACTTACGAAGAACATTATCCTTGGACTGAGCTCTTTGGTGAATTTGGATTATTACTTGACGGCTTAGCAGCCCCATTTGCAATAATAATCTACGTTTTGTGTACGATACTTGCGTTATACTCTAAACCTTACATGCTTCACAAGTTTCATGAGTTTTTCAAAGAGCAAGCACCAAAACCTGTCTATCAAAGTGATGGAACAGCATTAGAGTCAGTATCTCTAGAGAAATTTGTAAACAGGCAGTCTGGTGTGTATTATGCACTTTTCCTAGTTTTTTCAATGGGAATGCTTGGAACAGTGCTTGCAACCAACCTGATTGAATTTTACATATTCTTCGAAGTTATGTTAATTCCTGCATTCCTTTTGGTAGGCTTCTGGGGTGATCGTCCAAGACGTAGGATTGCACTCATGTTCTTCTTCTGGACACATGTTGGTGCAGTCATTCTTCTCTTGGGATTATTAGCTATCGGTCTTGACGTTGGTAGCTTTGATTTCGCTGACATTAATGAGGCTGATATTTCAGCTGATATTCTAGTTCCTGCAGCAGCTGCAATCATAATTGGTTTAGGTGTAAAACTTGCAGCGTTTGGATTTCATATTTGGCTGCCATATGCTCATGGGTCTGCGCCAACTCCTATCAGCGCTTTACTTTCCCCTGCAATGATCGGGATTGGAGCATATGCACTCTTTAGGTTAATTGTTGAATTTTTACCGCAGACATACGCCGACTTGTCCATTTGGCTTACCATATGGGGTGTAGGAACAATGTTCTACGGTGGCGCAATGGCATTAATGCAAGATGATATCAAACGAGTCTTTGCATATTCCAGTATAAGCCAAATGGGCTATCTTCTGTTTGGAATTGGTTCCATCTCAACCCTTGGTCTAGCAGGAGCAGAAATGATGTATGTTTCTCACGCACTTGGTAAAGGTCTGCTCTTCATGACAGCTGGAATCTTGATTGTCCAAGTAGGTACACGAAGCCTTTCAAAACTTGGTGGACTTGGAAATAAGTTACCAATAACTGCAGTTTGTGCAGTTATTGGCGCTCTTACAATTATGGGTGTACCACCTACTAGCGGCTTCATGGGAGAATGGATGTTATTCTATGGTGTATTGGAAACTGCACTGGAAGAAGGAAATGATGTGAGATCCTTAATGTTTGCACTTGGATTGGTAGCAACAGTTCTTACCATGTCATACATGCTTTGGATGTTAAAGAGAGTATTTTTTGGAAAACTTCCTGAAAATTTCTCCAAGGTAAAAGAAGGCAGCTGGTACATGCTTTCACCAATGATGGTTCTTGCCGGATTTACAATCGTACTTGGAATTTATCCTGATATTTTCTTATCAAAGATCATGCCATACATGCAGGGGGTTTTGGGAGGATAGTAAATGGCAACAGAAGTTATTGCAACCGAAGGTGAAGCAATGTATGCTTGGTTGATATGGATTCTTCCGTTTATTGCAGCTCTAATTATTCCTGCAGTTGGAAAGTTTTCAAAAATTTCAACTGGTAGAGTTGCTGTTGGATTTGCTGCAATGAGTGCTATTTCAGCAGCTGTCTTACTTCCAATGGCACTTGATGGGCATGAGATTCATGATCAGGTTGATTGGATTTCTGCTATTGGATTAAAGGCTGGAGTTCTGGCTGATCCCCTTTCAATAATTATGGCAAACGTAGTAGGATGGATTTCCTTCCTGATCATATGTTACAGTACAGGATACATGAAAGGTGACAAGGATATTGTTCGATTCTGGTTCTGGATGATGTTCTTCATTGGTTCAATGCAACTCATAGTATTATCTGATAATTTACTTCAACTCTTCTTTGGATGGGAGGGAGTAGGGCTTGCATCTTATGCTTTGATCAGCTTTTGGTATCGTGACAAAGCAAAGGCTCACGTAGGCAAAGAAGGTAGAACTGCACTTGGTATAATGGAATATTATTCACCAACACACTCTGGAATGAAGGCATTCATCATGACAAAGGTTGGTGATGTAATGATGCTTGCTGGCATGTTTATGATCTTTGCCTTTGCGGGAACATTTGGGTTTAAGGAACTGCTTGCTGATACAACATGGGCAGTTAATATGTCTGCAGAAAGTCTGCTTGTACCGGCAGCAGTACTGCTTTTTGGTGGTGCAGTAGGCAAGTCGGCACAATTCCCACTTAACGAATGGCTCTTAGAGGCTATGACTGGCCCAACTGCTGTTTCAGCTCTTATTCATGCTGCTACAATGGTAAAGGCGGGAGTTTTCCTAGTTGCTAGGCTTGGACCACTATTCTTTGCACTTGGAGCTGCTGGAATTTTAGCAGACCAATTCTTTGAGATTATAGCTTGGGTTGGTGCAATCACTGCACTTTTGCTGGCAACTCAAGGAATGGTAAATCCAGAGATTAAGAAAGTTCTTGCATATTCTACCGGCTCACAAATTGGTTACATGATGATGGCACTTGGAATTGCAGGACTATCCCAGCAATTTGTTGATGGATATACCGCTGGATTCTTCCACATGATCTCCCATGCAATGTTCAAGGCTTCACTATTCATGGCTGCCGGCTCGTTATTGCACGTTGTTGGTTCACGGTTTATGACAGATATGGGTGGTTTGCGAAAAAAGATGCGGAAGACATACGCGTTCATGTGGGCTGCAGGTCTTGCACTGATGGGAGCTCCATTTATCACCACAGGATTCTGGAGTAAAGATGCAATTTTTGCTGCTGTCTACGAATCGGGAAATGAGTGGGCATTACCAATTTTCATCATAGCTGTTTTGACTGCTGTCATCACAGCATTCTATACCACAAGAATGATGGGTATGGTATTCTTTGGTAAAGAAAGCAAACATGTTGAAAAGATGGAAAAAGACGGTCACCACATACATGAAGCACCAAAGTCAATGTGGATTCCATATGGAATTCTTGCAGTATTAACGATTGGAATAGGAATAATCGGATTGTCAGCTGAAGAAGGAATACACCATCTCTTTACTGAATATCTTGATGAATCATTTGGTATCCATACACCACACATAGATGTAGAACATTCTGAAACGTTAGGATTCTTGTCAGGTCTTAACCCGATTGCCCTTGGTGCGTCGTTGATAGCTTTTGCAGTTGGATTTGGTCTGGGATACATCTTCTATATTGGTCGCTGGGTAGATCCTGCCAAGTTTATCAATTCAAATATTTTCTTTTATGCTTTGCACAAAGTTATCCTAAACAGATGGTATCTTAACGCAATGATCTACTGGAGCTTCGTTATTGCGCCTTTATGGGCTTGCAGAGCTATATGGAGATACTTTGAGAAAACTGCAATTGACACTGGCATGAACATTGGATTAGAACGTTCAGTCAGATTTGGAGCTAAAGTTGTACAAGGAACCCAGACTGGTGTACCACAATCATATCTTTACGTATTTGGAGCAGGACTTCTGTTTGTAGTTCTGATATTGTTAATTAGGTGATATGAGATGATTGATCTAACATCAACTCCGATAATAATTCTTGTAATTCTGGGCAGTGTGGGTGTTGCTTTACCGGTGGTCAGTATTGCACTGAAAGAAAGACCATCTATGATGTCTTATGGTATAGCAACTGTCATTGCTTTATTCGCCTCAATCGGTTATGTTCTATATCAGCTTGCGCTTGATCATGTGGCACCTGCCGCAATTTTTTCACAGGACGTACTGGTTGACGATGCATTTGGTGCATTATTTGCAATTGCCATGCTAATTGTGGCAATATTCACTACAGTTGGTTCATTCAGTTATATGAAAAACAAGGCTAATCCATCTGTCTATTTTTCACTGATTCTACTTTCTGCCATAGGAATGGTTCTTGTAGCATACGCTACAGATCTGGTAATGCTTTTTGTTGCTTGGGAACTCATGAGCATTCCAACATACATACTGGTAGGATTTTTGAAAAAGGATCCAATATCTAACGAAGCTGCGATAAAGTACTTTTTGTTTGGTGCGCTTTCGTCTGCAATTATAATTTATGGTATATCTCTTGCTTATGGTATTACTGGTTCTACAAACATAGGCGAAGTAATTCAGGGCTTTATGGTTCTTGATGCGAATTTGATTCCAATTGGACTTTTAGCTGTTGGTATGTTTATCGCTGGATTCGGCTTCAAGATGGGTCTAGTTCCATTCCATATGTGGCTGCCAGATACATACGAAGGAGCACCACCTACAATTGCAACACTACTTGCTGCTGGTACTAAAAAAGCTGGCTTTGCTGCTGCTTTGAGAGTTATAGTAATGGGTACAGTTGCACTAAGTCTTGACTGGACACTTGCTTTAGGTATTATTGCTGTAATGACAATGACAGTTGGTAACATTGCAGCCATAATGCAAAAAAATCTGGCTCGAATGTTAGCTTATTCCAGCATTGGACATGCAGGATACATCTTGATTGGTTTGTCCATTGCACCATTTTCTACTATTGGTCTTCAAGGATCTATGTTCCACATACTAAACCATGCTGTAATGAAAGGTGCAGCATTCATTGCAGTTGCGGGAATTGTAACTGCATTAGCGATTACACATGTTGACAAACTAAAAGGTCTTGCAAGGCGTATGCCTATAACATCTTTAGGATTAGTAATTTCCTTGCTAGCGCTAGCAGGCGTTCCACCACTTAGTGGATTTTGGAGTAAGTTAATGTTGTTTGGTGCTGCAATTGATGCTGGCACAGTAGTATGGTGGGGTCCTTGGCTTGCTGTCGCAGGTGTTCTAAATAGCGCGCTGTCTTTGGCTTACTATGGTTGGATAATTCGTAAGATGTACTTTGAGGGTGAAAAAGAAAAGAGAATCAAAGAACCAAAATCAATTATAGCTATAATGGCATTTTCAATAATATTTATGGTAACTATAGGTGTCTTTCCAGAACCTATTATACAATTTACGGAATTTGCTACACCAGCAATTAATGCAGGATTTATGCCGTAGTTCTAGTAAATCTAACTAAATTTTCCAAATTATCTTTGGCCTGAGAATCTTTTATTTTCCTAATGCTAAAGATAGCTCTGTCCGAGTATTTTTTAAGCAATTCTTCCATATCATTAAAAATATTTCTAGGATCTGAGCTCTTCTTAATTAGAAGATTAAACAACTTGTCTTCATTTTGCCAGTCAAGTAAATCATCTCTAATCTGGTAGGCAATTCCAATATTTTTACCATAATCTGCTAAAGACTCAATCTCTTCTTCAGACCCTCCTGAAATTATCGCACCCAATCTTGACGCAGTTTCAAAAGCTGTTGCAGTTTTATATTCAATTACCTTAAGATAGTCATCAAAAGTCACATCCTCGCTTGTCTCAAGCCTACCTTCAATTACTTCTCCCTCACTCATCATCATAGCAGTAGTAGCAAGATTTTTTGTTACTCTTGGATTATTGATTCTCGATGCTATGTTCAGGATTAATCCTAAAACAAAATCACCAGTTAGAACGCTGGTGTTATACCCATATTTTATATGAAATGGATCTTTTTGTCTACGTAAAGTTTCGTTATCTATTATATCATCATGAATAACTGATTCAGTATGTAGAAATTCAATTGCACAAGCAGCAGCAAAAGTGTTATCATCAATCTCGCCTACACATTCTGATGCCAAAAGAAGGATGATTGGTCTAATCCGTTTACCTCCATTTAATGCATATTTTAGAGGTTCTTTGAATTCAGATTCTGCGTATAATTCTAATTCTGAATCTAATACAGTATTGATTTTTTTAATATATGCACTGTATTTTTCAAGCAATGGATTGATCTCTATATTCTTTCTTTCCAAAGCTTTCAATTTCAAATGTTCATGAGAAATATATTAAACTTGAGTGCTCCCGTCGGGATTCGAACCCGAGTCTCAGGCGTGAAAGGCCTAAATGCTTGACCGGACTACACTACAGGAGCATAAAACCGATCGTAACTTTAATCCATAAAATTCTTTGGTAGCTACAAAGATTTTTTTATTACCAAAATTGGATTAAAATCATGAATCATTTGATTCAAGAAATTGATCGCATTATAGAAGAACGAAGTTTGCTAAAACATCCATTCTACCAAGCTTGGTCTGATGGAAAGCTAACACGTGAATCTTTGGCAGGATATTCCAAGGAATACTATCAATTGGTAAAAGCTGTTCCAATATTTATGGCGCAACTAATGGATCATGTTCCAGAATCCTTGCATGATGAATTTAATTTTAACCAACAAGAAGAATTTTCACATATCAGCTTGTGGGAGAGATTTGCTAGCGGGTTGGGAGTTTCTTATGAGGAATTAAACAATCATGAAGGATTGTATACAACAAATCATGCTATATCTGGGATGCATACTCTTATGTCATCATTTGTAAGCGGATCAACTGCAATGTATGCACTTGAAAAAGAAATACCAAAAATCAGTCAAACTAAATTAGAAGGTCTGGCGGAATTTTATGGTCTAACAAGTGAAGATGTAACTAAATATTTCAAGGAGCATATGGAAGCCGATATTAGGCATACAGCATCATGGAAGAAGATTATTGATGGATTTTCCGGATATGACCAAGAAATAATCAGCGCTGCTGAGAGCTCCGTAACTTGTCAAAACTTGTTATTGGATAGCTGCTACGATGAATATTGTTAGATTCTAACATTTTTTACTAAGAAAAGTTGATTTTGGATAGGGCCTGTAACTCAGCTTGGTAGAGTACCCGACTCATAATCGGGGAGCCACGGGATCGAAGCCCATCAGGCCCATTATTTTCTTCTAGAAATTTTTCTTTAACACACTTTCAATTAGTTTTAAATCAAACATAATGTTGATTTAATCGGCTGCAATGAAGAATCAGAGTTATATCTGAAAAATGATGTGAAGGCATTTGTCTGAGCCGCCAAAATTTTAATTTGTATAATTTCAACCGGTTAAAATTTTAGCGTAGTATATAAGACGAGTTTAAATTAGCCTCATCATGACTGAGACAAAACCAATAGTAAGCATTGAGAACGTTGTAGCTTCTGCATCAGTTGATCAAGCAATTGATCTTGCCGATGTTACTAAAAAATTTCCAGACACAGAATGGCATCCTGACCAATTTCCAGGTTTAGTGTTTAGATTAACGTCACCAAAAACTGCTACTTTGATTTTTCGTTCAGGAAAAATGGTTTGTACTGGTGGTAAGTCTGAAGCTATGTCGATAAAGGCTGTTCGTACAGTTGTACAAAAACTTCGTAAGGGTAAGATCAAAATAAAAAAAGATGCAGTAATTACAGTACAAAATATAGTTGCGTCTGGTAGTTTGGGTGGAAAAATTCACCTAGAGGATGCAGCAAGAAGATTACCACGCAGTATGTATGAACCTGAACAGTTCCCAGGGCTTATACATAGAATGGTCGATCCAAAAACTGTACTACTATTGTTTGCTTCTGGCAAACTGGTTTGTACTGGAGCAAAAAAGGAAAGTGATGTCTATAAATCTGTACATAACATACATGCACTCCTAGAAGAAAAAGATCTTATGTTGTATAATGCTTAATTTTGGTTAACCTGATTTTTTATTTTATCAAAAATTTCTTTACTAACTAATTTTTCTTGAAAAAGAACATTTGTAATTTCTAATATGTCAGTTAGTTGATGGATTTGTACACCCATATCATCCAATGCTTTATCCGCACCTTCTAATCTGTTTATGATAACATACACGTCAGAAATCAATAATCCTGATTCTTTGAGTTGCTTTATCCCATTTAAGACGGAAGTGCCTGTAGTTGCAACATCATCCACCATCACCACTTTCATTCCTGCAGATGTTTTACCCTCAATGGATTTCGTGGTGCCATGTTCCTTGGGTTTATTTCGAACATAGATTAGTGGCTTAACAACTTCAATTGCAAGTGCAGATGCGACTACAAGACCTCCTGTTGGAACAGAAACCAAGCTATCAAAATTATCCAGACCTGTTTTTTCAATGATCAAATTTTGAAGATTTTTTATCATTTTTCTAAATTGATGAGGATAACTAGGCACTAGCCTAAGATCAATATAGTATGAACTATTTTTCCCACTAGTAAGCGTAAAATCTCCAAATTTAATTATGTCATTTTTGTGCAAAAATATTGCAAACTCTTTTACAAACTCCATACAAAATCTAACTTAACTGGATTTATTTTGGTTTGTGTTTTCACTAAATTATGCCCGAAATATGGTTAAATTATGGCTCAACTGATGTTGTCTTAGATATAAAAGCAGAAAATCTTGAAGAAAAAATTGATGTAGAAGGTAAAACTCTCTCAGATTCTGAAATTGAGTCAAAACTAGGATCATTAGATATTTCAAAACCAACAGAATTTGTAGTTCTTAACACATCAGAATCAGTAAGAAAAACACTATCAATTCTATTTGAAAGATATGAGCAAAAATCAATCCCTAAACCACCAATTTTGGCAGATAGAAAAATAATGAATATCGTAAAAAACTATCTTCCAGAACACAGTTCTATATCTGAATTTTCTAATGTAGAAGATTCTAATTCAAAATTAGTTTTTATTGGTGAAATGGAATTTGATGGATTGTTTGGTTACGAAACCATATCCACAAGATTATTAAAAAAATTTGGTACTGAATTAATGCTTTCAGCATATGAAAAAAGAAAAGGTGACCTGCCTTCACCAGGTCAAGATGTAGAAAATTTTCAAATTGCGAAAAAATTTTCTGAAAAATTTGATATACTTGCAATTGAGATCATTGCAAATTCAAATGGCATGTGTGATTTATCTGTAGGACACCCATCATCTACATCTTCCATATCAAAATCATTTGGAACCAATGGAACAAAAGATATTGGAAAACACAAAACTATGGTAATAAGCACTGGAAAGGAGTCCAGTAATAACACATTAAGTAAATCCTTGTCATCATTGTGGAACTGCTCAGACGCAGTAAAGAATGATGGTTTTGCCATTTTGTTAGCAGAATGTAAACTTGGTATTGGTTCAGATGGAATTCAAAGTTTCATAGATGGTAGAATGAATGTGGATCGTTTGAAAAAACCTTCTCAATATATAGACGGTATGGAAAATCTTCTATACATTACTGAAATTCAAAAGAAATTTCAACTTGGTTTATTATCTATACTACCAACACATTATACAAAAAAATTAAACATGATACCATTTGATGGAATTAAACAAGTAATGGATTATGTGTTAAAAAACCAGGGTCAGAACCAAAAAGTTGAAGTCATCTCTGACGGGGCTCGCACTCTTTTAGGGCAAAATTCCTGACGGTAATGGTGCACACAAAACTCCAAGAATTACAACAACGATAAACATTTTTTTCCTGTTTTTAGTTAGAGGAGAAATATCATCAAGTGGTCTTGCATCTTGACTTCTTGAACTCAGCAGTAGGATAAACAGTGCCATAAACCAGTAGCCTAAAAGAGCAAGAACTCCNATGCTGGCATATGTAGCAATCTTATGCCATTTTTTTCCAAAAAGAGATCTTGCCATATGTCCCCCATCTAGCTGCCATGCTGGCAGTAAATTCAAAAACGTAATAAGAAAACCTAGCCATGCGGCAAACATTATAGGAGACATAACCACTTGTGCATCTTTTCCGCCCTTATCAAAAGCATCAAGGGAAATTGACATGAGTATTGGCATATTCATTTTCATGAGTTGTGATTCCTTAAACAATTCATCAGCTAATTCGTTGCTAATTTCTGGTGATGTATATGCCCCAAAAATGCAAACGATAATTGCTATAACTAAACCTGCAATGGGTCCAGCAATTGCTACATCAAACAAAATGTCACGATTGATTGTAAGACCTTTTGATTGAATTAGTGCCCCAAAGGTTGGAATGCCAAACACTGGTACTCCCGGAATAAAATATGGCCATGTCGTTCTGATTTTATGTTTTTTGGCTGCAATGAGATGTCCTGATTCATGAACACCCAAAATGCCAATAAGTGAAAATGCATACAAAATTGACATCTCAAAAGGATCTCCTATAAAGGCAAGAGAATTTACAAAATCGGTTCTAAAATAACCATCAATCAATACCATGGTAACAGTTACAGCAAAAAGAATTCTAGGCACCCAGGATTTTGATAACCATTTTCTTTTAGCTTCAGGTAATCTGGTTACAACAATATCCACTCCGTCAAAAGATTTTTCAAGATGCGGTACAAAATTTCTAACTTCTAGTTGTCTGGCTAGGTTCACGAATTTGTTTTTGAAATCTTTGTCTTCTATTTTAAGCCGTATATCATTGGTATTGATTACTATGTCTTTGACATCAAAAATCGAAGATACTTTTGAGACTACTTCATCCTGTGTTAGATCAGCCATGGTTTATCATACAAATACATTCCATTAATTGCTTTTTTACTCTAAAATTAAATATTTGCACGCCTTCATTGCAAATGTGCAAGTAATACTGAAACAAATGGGAGATTGTATTCTTAGGAGATGTGAACTTGGTGATATCATACCTGTAATGGAAATTAATCTGGGAACACTTCCTGAACATTATTCTGATTATTTTTATGAAAGTTTACTTGAAGAATTGCCGGAGGCATTCGTTGTCGCTGAAATTTCTGGTAAAATAGTGGGATACATAATGTGCAAGATGGAACATGGATTTTCAAATTTTAAAAAACTGGGTTTCGTGAAAAAAGGTCACGTTGTATCTATTGCAGTTATGAATGAACATAGGAGTAAAGGATTCGGTAGTGCACTAGTAAACGAGGGTATTAAAGGCGTGAAAATCAGACAGTGTTCTGAACTATACTTGGAAGTTAGATGTAGTAATAATGATGCTGTGAGATTATATGAGAAATTGGGGTTTTCTATAACACAAAGATTGAAAGCATATTATCGTGATGGCGAAGATGCATACGTTATGGCTATTGATCTTGCTAACTAGATTCAAATAAATAACTAGAGACTAATTTTTACACATTGTCAAGACGTAAAGCTCAAGGTATTATGGTATTTGTTCTAGCCATATCTGCGTTTTTTCTATACTCATACCTTCTAATGTTATCAGAATGGAGCCCAATTGTTTTACAATTATCCATTTTAATGATTGTTGGAGGAATTCTTGGAGTAATTTCTTGGATAGGATATATGATGGCTACAACAAAATCTTCTCCATCATCAATAATACAAGATGACGATAACTAACCTTATTGTTTTATTTTTATATCAACTACAGTTTGATAGAATCTAGGACCAACTGGCCTAACTATTTTGGAACCTAGTATTGTAGATTTTACAGGTGCAACCTCCAAATAATGTTGTTCTGATAATTTTGCTGCATCTGATTTTTTATCTGCATGAATATGTGAATAATAATGAATAATACCATTATTTTTTGCAGTCAGAATGGCTAAGTTTAGAAATTCATCTGATTTTTCAGGGAGTAACATGAGTGTTCTGTCAGATTTGCTTTCTAATTCATTTCTTATTACATCAGATACATCACCATGAATTGATATTACGTTTCCTGCGAGTTTGTTTATCGCAATGTTTTTTTGGCAAAATTTTGCGGCATCCGGATTGATATCAATGTTGTATATAGTACATTTTTTCTTTTTTGCAGCAATGATTGAGAACATTCCAATTCCTCCAAACATGTTAACTATTACTTCTCCATCATTTACCAATTCAGAAATTCGCATTCGTTCTGACGATAATCTTGGAGAAAAGAATGCTTTTCTAACATCTACTATGAACCTACATCCAGATTCTTTGTATTCAGTTTCTGTTTTATCATCTCCAGCTATAATTTCTAAATCTCTAGTTCGAAATTCTCCCTCAACAGAAGATGATTGATAAAAAACAGACTTTGCACTCTTCACTTGTTCTAAAAGTGTTTCACCAATCAGTTTCTTCTTTGGTAATAGTGAATCAGGTATTTTCACTATTATGATATTGCCAACTTGGTCAAAGGCTGAAATGAGCTCATCAGATTCTTTTGCAGTAAGCAATGAACCCAATATTTTTTTTAATATTCGTGACATTAATAATAGAAATTTGATTCTGCTTTTTGTATCTTATCCAGCCTACTCTTTTCCTTGTTTACTCGTGGTCTGCGGCTCTTTTCATCTCTTCTAAAAGTGACATCCAAAGATTTTAGGAATTTATTCATACCTTCGACCTTTGATAAGGGAGATGTTGCATGGCCATTAATACCAGATGTTCCTTCAAAAATAACCATTGAATCAGAAACCAGATCTAATAACTGCACATCATGATCAATAATCATAGCTGATTTTCCATAAGACCTAGTAAACTTCTGAATGAATTTTGCAACAGCTATTCTGTCTTCAACATCTAAAAAGGCAGATGGTTCATCGAGTGCATACAGATCAGCTTTTTGGAGAAGACAAGTAACAATTGACACCTTTTGGAGCTCTCCTCCAGACAAATTTTTTATTGACTTGTTATAGAGTTTTTTAATTTTTAACGGATCAACTATTTGTTCTTCTTCTTGACTTCCTTCAATCAATCCTTCATTTGCCTTGTTTAGTATTGATACAACATCTACATCAATATCACTTGAAAGATATTGTGGCTTGTAAGCAATTTTGAGTTTTTTATCTATACTGCCAGAATCTGGTTTTTCTACACCAGCAATCATTTTCATCATAGTAGTTTTACCAAGTGCATTTGCACCTAAAATTCCTAAAACCTCTCCCTTGCGTACTTGCCCTGCATCTATAATTACATCAAACTTTGAATATTTTTTTTCAAGGATTGGATATTTCATTATAATTTTCCCTTCGACAAATTGTCCTGTAGTTGTTGAAACGTCAAAGGAGAATTTTTTATCGCGAAATCTAACATTCTCATTTGGAAGATATCCATCAAGAAATACGTTGATTCCTACCTTAGTAGACAATACACCAGATACAATTCCATATGCAGAAGAAACTCCGTAGAGTACCTCAATTAAATCACTTACATAATCTAACAACGTTAAATCATGTTCAACCACCATTACACTCTTTCCAGTCTTTGCTAGGCTTTGAATAACTCTTGCAACACCCATGCGTTGGTATATATCATTATATGATGACGGTTCATCAAAAAAGTAGAAATCTGCATCCTTTACTGACGTAACAGCTACTGCTAATCTTTGTAATTCGCCCCCGCTAAGTTCTTTTACATTTTGATCTACTGAATTTTTCAAGTCTAGCATTTTTATTAATTGGTTAGTGATTCCTCTCTCATCATATTTTTCAAGCAGTTCTTTGCCCGTACCGTCAAAAACTTTGGTTATATCGTAAACTTGTTGTGGTTTTATAGAAGCGCTGATTTGACCGTCTTTGATCTTTTCAAAATGTGATTTTAATTCTGTTCCACTGTAAAATTTTAAAATTTCATCCCATTCTGGCGGCTCATCAAATTTTCCCAAATTAGGTTTCAAATTTCCTGATAAAATATTGATGACTGTGCTTTTTCCCATGCCATTTCTTCCCAACAATCCTATAACTTCTCCTTTCTTTGGGGTAGGCAATTTGTACAAACGAAAAGAGTTCTGCCCGTACTGATGAATTTTATCAGTGGCTAATTCTGTAGCTAAATTAACAATAGTTATTGCTTCAAAAGGACAAACTTTAACACAAATACCACATCCGTTGCAAATATCTTCATCAATCTGTGCTTTTTTTGTTTCTTCATTCAGTATAATACAATCTGCTCCCGATTTGTTTACTGGACAATACTTGATACATTCTAAACCACATTTTTTTGGCTGACATAATTCCTTATCTAATACTGCAACACGATGAGTCATGAGTACATTTTGTTTATCTTTAATTTATATCTCATCAGAAGATAGAAAGAACAATCAGGTTTGTTTTAATCAGGCACAGTTACCTTAATAGAGAAGATTATTTCTTAACGAAATAAGCCGGTCATAGCGTTGGGGTGCGACCCAGACCCTTTCCGAACCTGGAAGTCAAACCCAATGTCGCTATCGTGTTACTGACGTGCGAGAGCTGTTGGGAAGTGGTAGTGCTGGCATTTTATTTTACAAAAATTTTAGTTCAGTTCTCTTAAAATTGTCCAGTGCTGAGTGATAACATCAGTTGGTTCTAATGTCATGGTTGGAACTAGGACTTGAAAAATAGGTATACATTGTAATCCATCATGATGCCCGATGTTAGCAAAGTCTGCGCAATAATGTATTTTCCATACATTATGATCCTTGATTTTTTTATTCATCTGTGTAGCCGCATCTCCTTCCACTTTGATGTTTATATTGATTTGTTCAAAAATTGGGTACATTCCCATCCATCTTTGTTCTAAAGTTGGACTAAATGTATACTGAACTTTTTCATACTTTATGTTATCAATAGTAACAATTTCCTTTTTGCCCATTAACGTATCGAATATATCATCAGTTACTTTATGAGATATATGTCCTGCATTAGCTGTACT
>JAANXC010000061.1 GCA_018263495.1 Nitrososphaerota archaeon | reverse complement strand
TGTGCTCTTCCGATCTGCACCAATGAGACAGTTTTGTAGTTGTTTATTTCTTTGATTCCATTCAAGTCAGTCAATTCAATAATAAATGCAAATCCTGTAATTTCTCCTCCAATTTTTTCAATTAATTTTGCTGCAGCCTTTGCTGTTCCACCTGTAGCTAACAAATCATCACAGATTATCACCCTCTCATCTTTCTTTAACACATTTTTTTGAATCTCTAGAACAGCTTTACCGTATTCAATTGTATACGAAGTTTTTACAGTTTTTCCTGGTAGTTTACCCTCTTTTCTTAGCATTACCATACCCTTGCTATATTTTTGCGCAAGAATAGAAGCAAGAATAAATCCCCTAGACTCAATTCCTACAAACATATCAACATCATTAGAATGAAATTGTTTTGAAAATTCTTCCACAATAAACGACATTGCAGAAGCATCACCAAGAATTGGACTAAAATCTCTAAACAAGATACCTTTTTTCGGAAAGTTCGGATATTCTGCTATTATTCTTTTCAGATTCATATTACTTGTAACAATAAATGAGAAATAAAAACTATTTTGAATCACTAAGATTATTGTATAAATATTTCAAAACTAGAGCTGTTTTCATCATCACTTACTGTTATAGTATATGTTCCAGTGTCAAAACCAGTAGGAACTGTCCAAGGAAGATAAAATGTACCACTAGATGTTATAGGAGTGTGTAACGATTCAACCACTTCATCACTTTCATTAGTTATTTGAATTCCAAGACGATTGGCGTCTGATTGTCCTATACCCTTAATGATTATGATGTCTCCAATGCTAAATTGCGTTTCCTCAATTTGCAATGTTAAACTCTTCCCTGTTGGTATAGACACGTTAATCTCAACATTATTGTTATCAAGACGATTATGTGCAGTGACTTTCCAATTACCAAGTGCTCCATCAGATGGAATTCCTATATCAGTTGTGGAAAAACTACCCGTGCTATCTGAAAAAGTTTCAGTTATGGCTGACACGTTTCCAGAAGGATCAAAAAGAGTTATAATTATTCTAGCATTTTTGCCAGTATTCCCAATAACGAAAACTGATTCACCTGGAGAATAATTGGTTTTAGTTGAAACTAACGAAATTGGACCAGAGGACGATTCTAGACCAATTGAAAATCTAACTGAATCCTGAATGTTTATTGAAGAAACAACAGCTCTGTATACACCCGAATCAAGACCATCTAAATCTATAGCATGCTTATTTTTACCAACAGAACTTGATGTAATAGAATCAGTTATTTTGATATTATCATTGGAGTCCAAGACTGAAATTGATAAACTGGATGATGCTGGACCAACAATACTTAAGATTGCCTTAGAATTAATCTCAAAATTTGTTTTCTCCATCAATGTTATAATAACTGATGTTGGATATTGACCAATACCAAACAAAGCAGCATCTGATCCAGTTTCCTGTTTTATTATTACAGTATAAGTTCCAGAAGAAAATGTATCATCTGTAGCAAATTCATAATTCAAACTTCCATCTACACCACTTGTAAAAATGTCATAGTATACTATTTTCTTATTTTCATTTTTAACCCATATTGTAGTATCGCTGTTCGGTTCAGCAGTACCAGTTATAGTGACAGTTTCTCCTGAATTGTATCTTATTGCAGACGTAGACATTTGTATTAGATAATCTGATTTTACTATCAGGCTTTTTGTTGTTTTATTCTGATTATTTTTAAAAATTACAAATTTTTCTCCCAGATCGTCAGTACGTTCTATCGTTTCCTCAAAAACCCATTCTCCATTCGCATTAGCTGATACTACGCGTGTTTTTTCTAAAACTCTTTCATTATTCTCGAACGCGATAATAATTGCGCTTTGTGGATATGCACTGCCTGAAATAGTTAATGTTTCCTCATATCTGATTTCAGCAGGAACGCTATGAACTTCAAATTTTGAAGCCTTCAAAAACCTGTTTTTTGGTTCTTCAACGTTAATACTAGTAGTTTGAATATTATCAGATTCGTCTTTTATGATAAATTCACTTGTCCCAACATTGTATGTGTCAGGTATAGAGATTGTAGTTAGAAAGTTTCCTTGTTTATCTGTAATAACTGATTTTAATATAGTACTATCAAGGTACAATTTTAAATTTTTTTCCGAGCCAAATCCATTTCCAACTAGTCTTACATCTGAACCAGACCTAATTTTTTCTGGGATGAATTTCTTTGTACCATAAAGTTCGCCGCCCGTCTCTTTAGCCTGTTCAACTTCCTTGCTTTCTTCTTCAATAATGTCAGAGCTTGTCTCAGAAATTACCTGAATTGATATTTTGCCTTTATCTATGTTGTTATCATTTCGATCCAACACTTTCCAATTTATCGCATTTACTTTTTCAACTGTTACAAGACCAAACTTTACTGATTCACCTGGATTCAGCGTATTTGTTGCGGTAAATATTAGCAACTTACTGTCAGAATATTTTCCACCACCCCATCCAGGTTCTGACTTAAATGATGTGAATGTTACTTCTCCGCCTGCCCATACTCTAATTGTCTTTATTTTAGATGTGCTTTCGTTTTCAAATTCAATAATTATCGTATTTTCATAACCCTTTGCGTTTACGGAAATTACTTCCGCCGCATTTACTTCTGAGATCGATATTAAAGTGAAAATAGAAAATACAAGCAACACCGAAATGAAAATACCACTAGTTGAATATCTCCTCATATCATTCATCAGTTTCTTGTCAGCAATTAAACTTTAATTTAGTTTTCATTGAGTATTTTCAGCTAGTTTTATGGTTTTCAGTTATGATTCATTTGAAAACTGTTCCCTAGGTACTATATTCTGGTATTGACGAATACGCTCAGCAATTATCCGGTATAACGTACGTGTTCGGTCTCTTGTTTTTTCAGTCAAGAAAGTGGCAGCACCTAAGGCAATCTTGCTACATATATATCTGCAAACTTCCTCTTTTTCAAATTCACCCCAATTATCATCACTATGTTCATTCCAAACCGCCTTTAGATTTTCAACAATTCCCTTTTTTCCATGAATTAGTACTTCTTCTTTGGTAAGATTGGTAAATCCTTCTCTCCGCAATTTTATCTCGTAAGTTTGGTTTACTGCGTATAAATAATCTTCAGTTACCATATAATCTTCTATTGACTGAAGTAGGTTTCCACTACTTTCGAAAAATATAATTTGTGTTTCTGAAAATTTATTATTTTTTAACTGCTCAGCAATTTGATTTGATTCGTAATCATTGTCAAGTAAAACAAATGTGTTGTATCCATGAGTGTGATAAAAAATTGATAGTGGTAATACCGAATTTTTACTGTAAGCTGGTACTACATTTAGAGGATTCATTGATATGTTTGGATCTTGAAGAAATTTGTCAAACGCATTAAGATACATTGTATCTGACATTGATTCCACTATAATGAGAGGACGTGAGTTATAACCAACTTCTCTATCAGTTATTGAACCTACTAATCCCTTTGATAACCCATAGAGAATTGGTGTAAGAGTAGCATCATCTGCTTTCCAGTAATCATAAAAAATTCTACTTAGATGTTTTTTCCTATCAAGTTCTACAACGAGAAGATTACCTGGTGTGTAGTCAAAAATCATGAAAGGTGAATGGGTGGCGTATAAGACCTGATTTGATCCAGCAAGATTTTTTAACAAATCAGAGATTCCAGCTTGCTGTGTTGGATGTAAGTTTCGTGCTGGCTCATCAAGTAATAGAATTGCCTCTTTCAACTCTGCTCTTTGCGTTTCAGCAGCAAAATTTACTATGAATGAGAATGTCCATTTGAAGCCTTCAGCTCTTCTATTTAGCAGACCGGTATTGGTTATGGTTCCATCCTTATGAACATCTGACAACACCACACTCAAAATATTTCCAGGATTGAGTCTTAATTCTACGTTAATAGCTTCACCCTTCCAAGATGGATTTAACCGTTGAGTCAAATTTTTACTTGCAGTGTTTAAAAATTTAATTAACTTTGACGGACTACTCTTAAACCCCTCTAGTTTTTCTATGTCAAGCTCTGAAAGATAAAGTAAATTTCTTACAGTTTCCGCCCTATCGAATCCTTCAATATATTCAATTCCCGCAGAAGCTTCATTTTCAGATTCTTTAATGTATTCAGCCAAGTTGATGTTTCCTAGAATTTTCTTATAGTCAGAGAAATAAACAAACCGTGGATGTAGATTATCTCCAATGAAATTTTTTAAAGCATCGGTTTCGGTGTTATCAATTAAAATTTTTTTGATGTTTTTTATTATATTGGCGTAGACTTTTTCCCATTCAGAAATCACTTGCTGCTCATCAGTCGCCGCATCTCGTAGACTATCGTCAAATTCATCAAGTTCAGTCTGAATAATTTTTTTATCCTTCGGTGTATCACCTGTAAAAAAATCAACATCTAGTTTTTTACTTATATAATTTGGAATGCTTTCAACAAAATTTGATAGTTGTTTTGTACTATTTTGCCAATATTCTAGGTTTTTATCTTCTTCCTCGCTAATTTTAATATCGCCAAAATCATATTGTATTTCTGGTTCTTTGTTGGTTCTAAAAATTTTTAGTTTTGTTACGTGTAAATCAGGAAATTTTTCCTTAACTATTTCTGTTTCGTCGTGATTCAATTCAAAGTCTCCTTCAACAATTCTAATATCAGATTTGAGACGCTCAGTCATTTCATCACATAAATCAAGCTCAGAAATACTCTCATCTTTATTTAACATAGTTAATGCTTGAAGAATTGTGGTTTTACCACTTTCATTTCTACCAACAAATGCAGCTAAATCACCTACTACAATATCACCTGAATCGTGGATACAACGAAACGCTTGAACTCTAAATTTTCTAAGACGCAATTAGTGTCTGTTGACCTGAATGAGATTTAAATTATTAGTCAAAATTAGTTCGACAATTAACATTAGGTGAGTTTTATATTGCGTTCAATTTTTTACTTAGATAAGATAGCTATTGGTGATTTTTGATGAAAAATAAAGACAATCTGGACTCTAAAAAAGAAAAAAAAGTAAATAAAATTAAGGAACAATTAGCACGATTACGTGCAAAATTAGCATCTGAAAACAAACATCCATCATTTCCTCCAAAATCTAAATTTAAAAAAACTAAAGATAAACCAAAACAACCAAAGAAGGAAGAAATCAAAGTAAAAGCAAAAGAAGCAAAAA
>JAANXC010000060.1 GCA_018263495.1 Nitrososphaerota archaeon | reverse complement strand
TAAATCTATGGGTGCCCTATCACTAACCTTCAGTCCAAAGTACAGGGAATCATTCCAACCTCTTGTTGAGAAGGTGTTATTCTCACCGTATGGAGATGTAAATGCATTACGCGATGTTGTTGATAAGGATACGGCATTTGTAATCTTGGAACCTATTCAAGGGGAAAGTGGAATTCATGTACCACCTGAAGGATTTTTACAAGAAGTTAGAAAGATATGTGATGAAAATGATAGTCTGCTCATATTTGATGAAATTCAGTCTGGCTTGGGTAGAACTGGACGTATGTGGGCATCAGAACATTGGAAAACAGTTCCTGATATAATGTGTCTTGCCAAAGGAATTGCTGGTGGAGTTCCCATGGGTGTTACGTTAGTAAGACCAGATATACTATCTGTGATGAAAAAAGGAGAACATTCATCAACATTTGGAGGAAACCCGTTAGCGTGCGCTGCAGGAACTGCTACACTTCATGCACTAACACAGGATGGTTTAATTGAAAATGCAAAAAGTATTGGAGAAAAATTCTCGAATGGTTTGGAAGAGCTCAAATCAAAGCATCCAATCATTAGAGAAGTTAGAGGCAAAGGACTAATGATTGGCGTTGAATTGAAATTTGAAGTAAAGGACATCTTAATGGAAGGAATCAAAAAAGGATTGCTGCTCTTGTACTCTGGCAGAAACATCCTAAGATTTCTTCCTCCGTTGGTCATTTCCGAGGAGGATACTGTAAAAACACTACAAATACTAGATGATCTACTTACAAATGAGGAGAATAGAAGAAATGCATAAGGACAAAGTAGACGAACATATTTTAGAATTTTTGCGTAAGGATTCCAGGGAGTCATTTGTTGAAATTGGGAAAAAACTGAAACTTTCAGAATCGGCTATCAGACATAGAGTAAAAAATATGGTTGATAACGGAGCGATTACTAAATTTACAGTAGAAGAGGGAGGAGGTCAACCAGAGGCGCTCGTTCTGGTATCAGCTGATTCATCAATTGATACATCAAAGGTTTCTTTAAAACTCACAAAACTCAACGGGATAAAAAAAATCTATGAAATTACTGGTCAGTATGACATCTGCGTAATCATACAAGCGCCAACAATAACAGAGATCAATGCATGTATTGATGACTTGCGAAAAATTAGTGGTGTAACTGACACCAACACTGTAATAATTCTTAAAACTATATCATAAACGACAATCGTCACATTTTTGTAAATACTAACTAATTTAGGATCAATTAGTTTCTAAAACGACGATCTTAGTACGATTATCTTTATATTAATGATTTTATTCAACGAATTCAGCAATGAATGATCCGAATTACTATGCAGAGGAATATAACTCCATTAGGAAGGAACCTAAGAAAATAAGAATTTTAGATTCTACACTAAGGGAGGGAGAACAACATCCGGGCGTTTCATTTACTGTTAAACAAAGAATTCAGATTGCCTGGGAACTTGATTACTTTGGTGTTGATCAGATTGAGATATCACCAATTATTTCTAATGATCACGCTGAAGCAACTAAAACAATTATCAAACAAGGATTAAGAGCAGACATTGTAGCACATGGTAGAGCACTAAAGGAGGACATTGATATTTCATTGAAGTGTGATGCGTCTTGGGTTGCAGCATATCTCGGAATATCTGACATTCATCTAAAAGATAAGCTCCGAATATCAAGAGAGCAAGCGCTAGATAGAGCAGTTCAAACTGTAGAATACGCAAAATCACATGGATTGAAAATTAGGTTTACTGTTGAAGATGGAAGTAGGGCTGACCCACAATTTCTGATCAATGTCTGTAAGGCAATAGAAGATGCAGGGGTGGACAGGATTAGTCTTCCTGACACTGTTGGAATCTTAAGACCCATAGGTATGTATAATTTTGTTAAGAAAGTTCGTTCTGAAATCAAAACTCCACTTGATGCACATGTTCATAATGATATTGGTTTTGCATTGGCTAATGCGTTTGCTGCATGTGATGCGGGAGTTGATCAAATTCATACAACAATCGATGGTATTGGAGAAAGGACAGGAATACCATCTCTTGCAGAGACTGCAGTAGCACTTACCTATTTGTACAAATCACCAAATGATTTCAGGCTTGACATGCTAGCTGATCTTTCAAGACTAATTGAACAATATACAGACATTAGACCTTACGATTCAAAACCAATAGTTGGCTCTTCAGCCTACAAGCATAAGGCTGGCACACATCTTGCTGCAGTTTTGAAAAATCCAGCTGCGTATGAGCCAATTCATCCAAGAATGGTAGGAAACAGACGAAGAATTGTATTTGGTGAATTAGCTGGTAAGACTGGCGCAGAATATCTAATGTCACTCTTAGGTATGAAAAAAGATACAGATAATGCAAAAAATATTGCTGCAGGTTTGAAGAATATTAGAATGGGTGATCTACTTGATATACCACTTGAAGATGAAATGGAAAGAAAGATAATTAGTGACAAAAAATGAAGGAGGTACAGAAATGACTAATTGTCCTGAATGTGATGCAGAAATAACTATCCCTGAAGATGCAGTGGATGGTGAGATTGTAACCTGCGCTGAATGTGGAGCAAGCTTCGAACTGGCTAAGGGTTCTGATGGATTTGAGCTAAAACCGGCCCAAACTGTTGGAGAGGACTGGGGGCAGTGACCGATAAAATCACAGTTCTTTATGATACAATCCGTCTCGAAGAAAAACTGTTGATCAAAGCCGCGGAGAGGCATGATATACAGATTGAGATGGTTGACTGTAAACAACTGTCTGTAGATTTGAACGAAAATACGCATGAATTTGGGACTGTCTTACAGCGCTGTGTAAGCTATTACCGGAATATTCATTCTACTGCAACACTTGAAGGTCTTGGTGCTAGGGTAGTCAACTGCCTAAACACTGGACTTCTTGCTGGAAACAAGCTTTTCACACATATGCTGTTGCAAAAGGCAGGAATTCCTACGCCTGAAGCTACAATAGCTTTTTCGAAAGAATCTGCCATGGAATCGCTTGAAAAAACTGGATACCCAAAGATCATCAAACCAACTGTTGGCAGCTGGGGTCGAATGGTATCAAAACTAAATGACAGGGATTCAGCTGAGGGTGTTATTGACGCAAGGGAATCGATGCATCCAGCTTATCAAATGTACTTCTTGGAGGAATTTGTGCAGAGACCTCCCAGGGACATACGTGCAATAGTAATAGGTGATACTGTTGCTGGTGCAATTTACAGAGTTTCTAATGACTCTAATTGGAAAACAAACACACACCTGGGTGGTTCCGCAGAAGTGTGTGAAGTTTCAAATGAGTTGGAAGATATTTGCATAAAAGCTAAAAACGCTGTTCAAGGAGAAATTGTAGGTGTTGATCTAATGGAAAGTAATGACAAGGGATTAGTAGTTCATGAGATTAATAACACAACGGAGTTTCGGAATGTTGTGAAAGTAACAGGCAATGATATTCCAACACAGATGTTAGACTACCTAAAAAACTCGAGTAGGTAAAAATGGAACAACACTTCACCGTTACAACAAGACATTATGTAAAGACGTTAGAGAGAGCGTTAAAGCTATACACTCCATCATTACGTGAAAAAAGCCTAGCTGACTTTCTTGCTACTGTATGTGAGGATTTAGGTTTCAGGGACATACATACAGATGATGTTGGTAATATTATTGCCACAAAAGGTTCCGGATCGCCAAAAATTATGTTATGTGGACATATGGATACTGTGCCAGGAAGAATTAGGGTAAGGAAGGAAGATGATTATATTTTTGGAAGAGGTTCATCTGATGCAAAGGGTCCACTTATCGCAATGCTGTTTGCTGCTGCAAGTGTAGAGGAAAATAATGGTACTGTTACGTTTGTAGGTGCAGTAGATGAGGAAGGTAATGCTACTGGAATTAAAAGTCTGACTAGTGACAAACCAGATGTAGATTATGCGATATTTGGTGAGCCAAGTGGAACAAAACAAATCACCATTGGATACAAAGGACGTATTGCCATTAATTTGAAAATCAGTGTTGGAGATAGTGCGCATGCTAGTGCTCCTTGGCTGGCAAAAAATGCAATTGAAGAATCATCACTATTTGTTAATGAAATCAAAGCTAAACTAGAATCAGGACAAGAAAACAAAACGAAAGGAATGATGTTGACTGCTACTATAACGGAAATAAAGGGAGGTCTAAGCCATAATGTTACACCTAGGGAATGTGATTCAACATTGGATATCAGAATCCCAGTTGGTACTAGTTGCAAGTCAGTTGAAGAAAAAATTTCCGAAGTAGTAAAGGAAATTTCTAAAAAGCAACAAGTAGAGGCATTCTATTCAATTATAGATGAAACTGAACCATTTGAGGCAGAACATAATTCTCCTCTTGTAAGGGCTCTAACTCTAGGAATTTTGGACGTAGAAAAGAATAGGCCTACATTGATTAGAAAAACAGGTACGGGCGACATGAATGTTATAGGCAACAAACTGAGTATTCCAGTTGTAACTTATGGTCCAGGTGACCCTCATGCTGCACACACAACTGATGAAAAAATCTCCATTGACGAATACCTTCGAGGAATAGAGGTTCTGAAAAGAACCATACAGCATTTAAAACGACTGCATGATAAAATCAAGTAATGCTATGGTTTGTAGGACTAGGTATATCTGGCACTCGATCAATTCCAATTGAAGTTGTAAAAATCATTCAGGAAGCAGATTTTGTATATCTAGAAGCATTCACAAGTCCAATTTCCAAGCAACATGAAGACGAAATTAAAAACATGGTTAATGGAAGTTTCAAAATTGCAAAAAGATGGTTGGTTGAGGATGGACAAGAGATACTCAAGATGTCAAAAAGTTCTACTGTTGTCTTATTATCATATGGAGATCCATATGTGGCAACAACACACATAGAACTTAGGACTAGGGCAAAATTAGAAAATATTGAAACAAACACGATTCATTCTGCTTCAGCAATAACATCAATGACAGGTGAAGCTGGATTGCAATTCTACAAAGTTGGGAGAATGGTAACTATAATGAATGAAAAAAAGTCTACAATAACTCCTTACACTGCTATTTTCAAGAATTTAACACAGGGTCTTCATTCTATAATATTATTAGAATACAATCATGATGAAAACTATTTTCTTGACCCAAAGGATGCAATTTCAAACCTACTGGATGTTGAAAAGGAACAAAAAAGAAATGTTCTAAACAATGATACGTTTGCTATAATTGCTTCAAGAATTGGATTCGAAACACAAAAAATTATCTCTGGAAAATTCAGTAATCTGCTTAAAGTTGACTTTGGCGAACCGCCACACAGCATAATTATTACAGGAAAATTACATTTTACAGAATCAGATGCAATTAACGTGCTGACAGAATGCTTAGATAAACCATCAGATAATTCAACTAGAATTAAAAGTACTTCAGTGCAAATGATTGAAAAATATGTGCCAATGGTTAGGAAAGCATTAGAAGAAATTAGACCACTGTATAATGACACGAAAGAATTCCAAGAAGTTTTTGAGAATGCGGAATTATACATTAACGATGCAGAAAATTTCCTAAAACAAGGAAAGGATGAAAATGCAGTTTTGAGTATTGGTTATGCAGACGGTCTGGTAGATGCGTTAAGAATTGCAAAGGGTATAGACCCAAAAATGTAATTTAACGATGCGTTAAAAAGTGAAGAAATAGTGAGGAACTACCATTGGATTTAAAAAAATCACCAACAAAAAAAATTGTGTTAGCTGGAGGAGTTTTTGATATAATTCATCCAGGACATATACATACACTAAATGCAGCAAAAGCATTAGCTGATGTGTTGGTAGTTGCAATTGCTACTGACAAAACTGCTCAAAAGATGAAAAAGAGGCCACCATTACATAATCAAGAATTAAGACGTGAACTAGTAAGCTGCTTATCTATGGTTGATAAGGCCATTGTTGGTCATGAAGATGATATTTTTGAAACAGTAAAAGCGATAAAACCCGACATCATTGTGTTAGGATATGATCAAGTTCATCAGGAACAATTCATATCTGATGGATGTAAACGGATCAACCTTGATGTTGAGATAGTAAGGCTGCAATCTCCAGTACCTCATCTATCAAGCTCAGAGATCGAAAAAAAATACGGAAAGGATATTCATGGTCTGTAGTTTACTATGATTTAAGAATCGATTTTAATCGTAACTTTAGAGCCAGTTTTCAGCCTAGTAGTTTTACGTAAGTTATTTTTTGATATCAATTCAATTACTGAATTATCGTGGTGTGTTCTTTCAAGACGTATTAATTCACATTTGATAGAATCATTTAATGTAGCATGAAAACATTTTACCCAACCATATGTTCTTTTCCCATCAGAAAATGGATCTATAATTATACTGTCAAGATCATCTAACTGTTGAATGATTTGAGTAGCCTGCAACTGATTTAATTTTATATTTAGCGTACCCGGAAAAGGAATGTAACCAATCTTTACTTTGAATTGTTTAGTGTAGCCATTTAATGACATGTAATAAGCTCCCTCACCAAGTCCCGAAATTACTGAACCATTCAACTCTAGGTACGAAGGAGATGAGTCTAAACTACAACCCAAAATTGAATGAAGTTTAACAAGCTCAGAGTATCCCTTCTGGGTAATTTTAACAGAAAGATGTCGTCCGGTCATTACCCTATCAATGAACCCACCATTTTCTAACTCCAAAATGTGCTTTGAGGCAGCCTGTTGAGATTTTTTTATGCTTCTCCCAAGGGACGATGTAGTAATCTGAACAAAGTTATTCCTAGCACCTTTAGATAATAACTCTGCTAAGGTGATAATATGTTGAATTTTAAGATCAGACATTAATTAACTAATGCCAAGCTCCGTAAATGTTTTTAGAGTAATACCATCACTATTTGATAAATTTGCAACTCTATGACCTATAATACATTCAATTCCAGATTGTTTAGCGCCATCTAACAGCCGTTGAGTTATTATCCCATCTAAAATCAGATACTTTATTCCAGACTGTGTGGATAATTTTTCAACCAGCTCACTAATGGGGACTTTGAATAATTGATTGTTATCAGAATCAAGTCCTATTGCCTCCAATGTTTCGTTTAGATCTTGATACACTTTGCTTGTAGCCTCTGCTAGTGGTTTATCTGTCTCACTTACCTGCTTCGGTTCAGCAGTTTGTTGTTTTACATCCTTATCTGCATCCTTTAGAATATCTGCAACACGTTGAGGGGTGAGTTCTTCCACTTCAATACCTTCATCTGCACGAAGTTCAAGATCAATATTAACAACTGATTTTAATTCTTTAAGAATAAATCCTCCTGCTCTATCACCGTCTAAAAATGCTACAACTTTATCTTTTTTTGCACAAAGGTCTTTGATAGATTCATCAATTTTTGCACCTTCAATAGCTAATACATTGTCATATCCAGCTCTCAATAAATTTTTGATGTCTGCCCTACCTTCAACAAGAATTATCCATGACGAGTCATAAATTCCTGAACTGCATGGAAGTTTGTTTGGTCCATATTCGGCAACTTTTCCTGAAGAACCTTCATGTACATCACTTAACATGGTATCTCCTTCACTAACAGATTTGGTAGACCATTTCTGTTTGATCTCCTTCGCTCTGCGTACAATGTCTTCTTTTTTTGAGGCTCGAACATCTTCAATAGCATCAAGATTAAACTTACAGTCAAATGGACCGACCTTGTCTATACTTTCAATTGCAGCTGCAATCAAGGCACATGTATCAATATCCGTACTCATTGGAAGTAGTGCAGTACCGGAAGTAGTATTTTCAGTAGTTTTGATGTCTACTTCAATTCTACCAACCTTAGAAACACGCTGAAGCTCATTCAGATTCATCTCAGGGCCTAAGAGACCCTCAGTTTGACCGAATACAGCCCCTATGATGTCTGCTCGCTCAACCAGACCGTCGACGTCGAAAGATAGTTTAACGTGATACTTGACGATGCCTGTGTATGGCAAATAATTCTCATCTCCTTAATATTCAATAAGCATAAAGTTTCAAATCATGGTTATAAGTGCTTGTGGTAAAAAATTAGTTTTCAATAATAAAATAAAATAGAAATTGAGAAAATGATTATTCTGTAGTAAATGACGAACCGCATGAACAACTTTTTGTTACATTTGGGTTATTGATTTTGAAACCGGAGCCCATCAGACTTTCAATATAGTCAACGTTTGCACCTTGTAGGTGATCCTGACTCATTGAATCCACTAGCACTTTGACACCGTTTTCCTCAATGGTTAGATCATCTTCTTCTGCTGCTTTCTCAAAACCCATTCCGTAAGAAAGTCCAGAACAACCACCGCCTTGAACATAAATTCTAAGGAATTCTGGCTTTTCTTTTTCTTCAGCCATGAACTCATTGATTTTCTCAGCAGCTTTTGCAGTGATGGTAATCAATTTTCCTGATTGTGTTTGAGGTTGTGGTGACTCGACAACTACTTCTTGAGGTTTTGGAGATTCATGAGATTCTCCATGATCGTGTCCACATCCACATGAATGTTCAGCAGATGCTTCGTGACTTTGTTCTGTAGTCATATATGCAACATTCCATGGTTCAAATTATAATAACCTTTTCCTACAAAATATACAGTAAATGAATGTAATTGGTTAGGTGTAGCTATTTTTTGGACTTGTTTACAAAATCTGACATTCGTTTTTCTCGTTCTGGATCTGAGAAACAATTTCTCCATGCAAGTAATTCTACACCCAGACCTGTGTCAAGATCTGCATTACGACCTTTATTGATTGCAGTCTTTGACATGTGAACAGCTAAAGATGCGTTTGCGGCAATTGTTTTTGCCATCTTTACAGCTTCATCCATTAAAGCAGATTGTTCGAAAACATGATTGACGAGACCGATTTCTTTTGCGCTGTTAGCGTTAATCGCTTTTCCAGTAAAAACAAGTTCCTTGGCTTTTGCAATTCCTACTATTCTCATCAATCTTTGTGTTCCACCCCAACCAGGTGGTATTCCGATTGTTACTTCTGGCTGACCAATTTTTGCATTATCAGATGCAAGTCTTATATCACAAGACATAGCAAGCTCACAACCGCCACCTAGTGCGAAACCGTTAACAGCTGCAATAGTTGGTTTTGTTATATTTTCAACAGTAGCTGTAAGTTCTTGACCAAGTTTTGCATAGCGTTCAGATTCTTCTGGAGATATTTTTGACATGTATTCAATATCAGCGCCAGCAGAAAACGCCTTATCACCCTCGCCAGTTAAAATAATTACTTTTACGTTATCGTCTTTCTCTAGTTGCTTAAATGTAGAAATTATCTCCTTGGCAACATCAATATTCATGGCATTTAGTTTTTGAGGACGGTTAATCTTAACAGTGCAAATCCCATCATCAATTTGAGTAGTAATATTAGTCATATAGAAAATTCATCTCTGATAAAATTAAATGTTATCTACCTCGGGTAGAACCCCATTTGGCTAATGCAGATGCAGCAGCCACCCACGTTCTTAAATCATCATAAACCGGTATGCCCTTCTTTTCAACCAATTTGGACATTTTTTCTGTATATGGACCGCCATTTGCCCCAACTAACAATGGCTTTTTTCTTTTCTTGGAAAAGTTAGCAAGGTGACCAACGATTGTCTCTTCAAGAGGGTCATCCTGAAAGACAAACCATGGCATTGCAATATTCACATTCTTTTCATCATAAAATTGCTGAATAACGAATCGATAATCATCTGCAGTTGCACCACCACCTACATCCGCTGGATTACCATTATGGATAGGAACGGTTGGAGGAAAACGAGCCTTCATTTTTTTGATAAGCCGTGGGGACATCTTGCCTATAGTAAGACCTAATCTCTCTAAATGATCAATTCCACCAATCATAGGACCAGCACCATTACTGCACATGGCAACCTTGTTTCCTTTTGCTGCTGGCTGCCAAGCCAAAGCCTTTGCCACTCCGGCAAGTTCTTGATAACTATCTACAGAAATAATTCCAGCTTGCTTAAACGCACCCATAATCATTGCATTATCACCACCAAGTGAACCTGTATGAGATGCAGCCTGCTTTGCACCAGCTGCACTTCGTCCACTCTTCCATATCACTATTGGTTTCTTTTTTTCTTTCATGACTCGCTTTGCAGCATTGATAAACTTTCTACCATCACCAAATCCTTCTACGTAAAGACAAATGACTTTGGTTTGAGGATCACTTCCTGCATATGAAATCATGTCTGCCTCATCAACATCTGACCTGTTTCCATAACTGATCATCTTTGAAAGACCAAAAGTGTCAGCACTCTCTAACATACTAATTCCCATTGTTCCACTTTGTGAGAAGAAGGCAACGTTACCAAGTCTTGCACGAACCATTCTTGCTTGTCCTTGAAATGCACAATCAAGGCGATTTGCGGCGTTAAACATTCCAATACAGTTTGGACCGATAACTCGTATCTTGTGTTTTAATGACAGATGTTTTACCTCAGCCTCCATTGCTGCTCTGTCTCCACCAAGCTCCTTACCACCGCCTGAAACAATTACAACATTATGAATTCCCTTCTTTGCGCAATCCTTCATAAGAGGACCGCAATGTGCAAGATCAATACAAACAACAACCAGATCAACCCTTGCCTTGATTGCTTCTAATGATGGATAACATTTGATTCCAAGGATCTTCTTTTGTTTAGGATTAATTGGATATACCTTACCCTTGTAATCTTGTTTTCCAAGAGCATCTAATACAGAGTTACCAATCTTTCCTGGTACTGCAGAAGCACCAACTAATGCAACAGACTTTGGTGTAAAGAATTTCTCCATAGATTTTATGTTTGGTTTAGCACGTGAGATTGAATTCTTTTTAATTTCTTTGTTGAGAATGATTTTTGCGTCTACCACATTGTATGATTTTGGATAGACTACGATAGGATTGAAATCTATACTGTTAATGTAATTAGCATTATCAACCCCAATCTTTCCAATTTGAACAAGAGCCTTTGCAAGCATGTTCAAGTCTATAGGTTTGCTTCCACGGAATCCTTTCAGAATTTTAGAACCCTTGAGCTCGTTTAGCATTGATTTTGCATCTGATGTCGTAACTGGTAGCATTCTAAACGCAACGTCCTTGAAAACTTCAGTTAGAACACCACCCAAACCAACCATGAGCATTGGGCCAAATTGTGGATTATTTTGTATTCCAACAATTAGTTCAACTCCTTTCGGAACCATCTTCTCAAGCAAAATTCCTTTTACGTTAACGCCTTTCTTTTTGGAAAGACGTCCATACATGTCATTGAATGTCTTCCTTACATCAGCAGTATTATCCACACCAACCTTGACGCCACCAACATCAGTTTTATGGAGAATTTGTGGCGAAACCACTTTCATTACTAGAGGAAATCCAAGTCTTTTTGCATCTCTGACTGCTTGATCAGCAGATGTTGCTAATGAGAATCCTGGTACTGAAACTCTATATTTTTTTAAAATTGATTTTGCTGCCTCCTCTGTAATGATTTTATGGTCAGTCTTTATTGTATCATCAAAAATTTTTGTAATTGAATTCATAGTAGATCGATCCAAAAGTTTGTTATTATATTAAACTTATTACCATTATGGAATTTCCGGAAAGTGAAATAGCCGAGATTAAAAAATTCATGAATCTGCTCAACTCGCAAAAAGATAGTGTGGTAGTAGTTGAAGGAAAACGTGACTCTGCCGCACTAATCAAATTGGGTTATTCAGGTAAAATTTTGGAGTTTCACAGATTCAATGGTATGATAAAATTTGCTGATTCAGCAGCCAAATATCGTGAGCTCATTCTTCTACTAGATGGTGATAGAAAGGGCAGGTATCTGACAAAAAAAATCATTGAGTTGCTGGAACATCGAACAAAAATTAATCTTCTGTTTAAGAAAAAGCTAGTTTCAATTACAAAAGGAAAGATACGATTTATTGAGCAGTTGGTCTGCTACGAATATTATTTTGTTTAAGGCCAGATGCCTTTATGATTAAATGCTTCTAGAACACGTTCTACAGCCAATACCATAGCTGCTCTCCTATTGTCAATGTTATGTTTTTTGGAAAGTTCATGCATGTCCTTCAGACCTTTGACAATTTTAGCTTCCATCTTACTTGCGACTTCATCGAATGTCCAGTAATATCCCATGTTGTTTTGGACCCATTCCAAGTAAGATATGCATACACCACCAGAGTTTGCCAAGATGTCTGGTATAACAAAAACTCCTTTCTTGTGAAGAACTGGATCAGCTTCAGGTAAAGTAGGACCGTTTGCAGCTTCACCAATAATTTTACATTTTAATTTCTCTGCAATCTCAGCAGTGATTTGGTTTTCAAGTGCACCAGGAACCAAGATCTCACAATCAGTTGTGAGCAATTCCTCTGTAGAAATTTCTTTACTGCCAGGATAACCGACAACAGAACCTTCCTTCTGTTTGTAATCAATCAAATCTTGAACTTTGAATCCGTCAGGAACTAGAATTGATCCCTTTGAATCACTTGCTGCAATACATTTTGCACCCATTTTTTCTAGATATTCACCAGAAAAGGTTGAAGCATTTCCAAATCCCTGTAATACAACTTTAGCGCCTTTAAGATCAATATTCAAAATTTTTGCTGCTTCTCTAATACAATAAGCATTACCCAAACCTGTAGCAACGTTTCGTGCTAAAGAACCTCCAACAGGAATTGGTTTTCCAGTGATAGTTCCTGGTGAATAATTATTTCCACTCATTTTGGTAAATGTGTCCATAATCTGTGTCATCTCCTTTCCAGTTGTATAGACGTCTGGAGCAGGAATGTCTTTCTGTGGACCTATTACTTCGGCAATCTTTGATGCAAACTGTCTGGTTAATCTTTCCATCTCGCCATCACTAAGTTTTTCTTTTTTAGGATTTACAAAAATTCCTCCCTTACCACCGCCTAGTGGTACATCAACAACAGCACACTTCCATGTCATCCAAGAAGAAAGAGCCATAACTTCTCGCTCCATGTACTTGACACCGCCCTCTGGATCAAAGTATCTTATACCGCCCTTGTATGGTCCTCTATCGTTGTTATGCTGACATCTGAATCCTGTAAAGACCCTAATCTTACCATCATCCATTTTTACTGGAACTTTTACTCGAAGGAACCTATTTGGCATAATCAAATAATTTCTTATGCCTTCATCGTTTATTCCTAAAACATCACATGCGTCATTAACCTGCTTTGATGCATTCTCAAATGGGTCTGGCTGAGTCAAGATGGATCAGATCTCATTCAATTTGTATTTAAATGTCTCTGGAATAATCAAAATTTTAAAAAAAATTATGCAAGTTTAAAAAATTCTAATCTATTAATTCAATGGAATAAACGACAAGATTTCCTTTTTGAGATGTAAATATGCCTGTTAATCTAGCAAACATGCCATATTTTTTCTTACGAAGTTTAATGGCCTTATCTGCTTCCTCGCCTGTAATCATTTCTGTCTTGCCTTTTACCCATTCATTTTTTGGTTCACCTTTGAATGAACAAGGAACAACCTGTACATCCTGATTGTTTCTAAGTCTCTTAACTTTACCAGTGCTATCCCTAGTTATAACATAGATTAGATCTTTATCAATTACAAACCAAACAGGAGTCCTAATAGGAGTTCCATCCTTTTTGTATGTTTCAAGATTGATGTATTTTTGATCAAGAAACTGTTCTAATTTATTTCCCATGATTCATCAAATCAAATTAGATATTTTAATGGATATAGAATTATGATTTGTAATATTTCCATAACTACCCTTAAATTGACTTGTAATTGAATCGAAATGTTATGATGGCATCACGTGGTTATGATATGACGCCCACAATGTATTCACCGGACGGTAGAATTTACCAGGTAGAATATGCTATTGAGACGGTTAAAAGAGGAGCAATTGCGATTGGGCTACAATCTAAAGATGGGATCATAATAGCTGTAGAAGAAGTATCGCGGGATCTTCAAGTAGAAAATATTACACAAAAAATTTTTCAGGTTGATGATCATATAGGTATTGCAGCAGCGGGATACATTCCAGATGCTCGTGTTATGGTAGACAACGCGCGTTTTTTTTCACAAAGCAACAAATTAACTTATGATGAATCGGTAGAGATTGAAGCAGTTGCAAAACATTTAGCAGATCAATCACATCAATTTACACAATATTCTGGAGTTCGCCCATTTGGTGTAGCACTAATCATTGCTGGGGTGGACAGAAAGGGTACTAAAATCTTTGTTACCGATCCAAGTGGAACATACATTCCATATACTGCAGTTGCAATAGGCGGAAATTCAGATGAGGTTACTGACTTTTTAGAAAAGAATTACAAAAATGGAATGTCGATGGATGAAACTATGTCGTTAGCAATCGCCGCAATAAATCTAAAGAGCGATGAAAAGAATGTGAAACATATTAGGATGTCAAAGATTAGAACAGATACTAAACTATTTGAAAAAGTGTCTAGTGAAGAACTAGCAAAGCATGCGCAGGCAGAAGGCGCATCTTCCAATAAGAGCACATAATATAATATCAAAAATAACAGTACACCTATGGGCTTGGGTAGCTATTGGGGCGAAGTGCTTGATGTTTTGCAGGAAATCATACCTGTTTACGATAAGGTAAATTCGTATATCTCGTTAGGAAAAGATTCTGAACACCGTAGTAGAGCAATGAAGGGGAAAATACAAAACGGCGATAAAATTCTTGACGCCGGCTCGGGATTTGGTAACATGTCAAAAACTGCATTAGATACTGTCAATGGAGAGGTGGAGATCATGCTATACGATCCTCTTTTACCAATGATAAAAAACACTGGCAGGCTTTTCCAAAAAAAACCAGAAGCAACATGCGGAGTGTTTGAACACGTGCCGTTTAAGAGCCAACAGTTTGACGTAGTTCTTTCTGGATATTCATTACGTGACGCCATTAGTTTGAAGACAGCTATTTCAGAGATTCAGAGAGTTTTGAAAGACGGCGGCAAATGGATTATTGTCGACTTGGGAAAACCGGATGAGCCAATAGCCAGGTTTGGCGTTTCATTTTATCTCAAATTAATTTTGCCCATCGTAGCATATGCAGCAGGAGGAAGGCTTGGATTAAAATTTGCAGCACTATATGAAACATACAGACTGTGGCCAAAAAACAAAAAGCTAGAATCTATGCTTCTTGAAAAATTTTCAAGCGTTGAGTTTGAGAAAGATATGATGGGCGGGGCAATTATGATTGCTGCCTATAAATGAACAAAATTTAAGATAATACAAATATTTAATTTCGCAAGGAATGAATTAATTTTATGTTCGAATACTTGCTGAATATTATCGGAAGCGAATGGATAATAATTATCTTCGTTGCATTGATCCTACTTTTAGGCACAAACCGTTTTCCTGATGTAGTAAAAAAAATAGGAAAATTGGTAGGCGAATACCACAATGCAAAAAACCAAATTCAAAATGAAATGAAGGATGTCACAAAGGAAAACATTAAAGTTTCCGGTCCCGTAAAGGATGAAAGACAAAAGCTAGATGCTATGTCGAAGACATTAGGAATAGACTCCAAAAGCAAGAGCGATGAAGAACTGAGAGGAATCATAAAAAATAAAATTGGGCAGCCAGAAAATGAAACACAGACTAAAAAATAATCAAGTGTCTGTTTCTTTTTTTAATCTATAAATATTTTTTTGGAGGCGTTTATTTGCAAAATTGTAATATTGCTTTACTATTTCAAATCCCAAATATCGTCTTCCTAACATCTTGCTTATTACCGCAACCTGACCAGAACCAAGAAAAGGATCTAATACCAAATCTGTTTTTTCACTAGAATACTTGAGCATTTTTTTAATTATTTCAGCAGGAAGTTTTGTGGGTGTTTTATCATCACCAGTCCAGTATTCCCGATTTATAATCCAAACATCTTCCTTATCTTTGTAATGAAGACTTTGTCCATTGGATGTTTTGGCATTTTTTTTAAATCTTGAGAATGGGAAAAATTTTCGTTTTTTATTATCCTTACACACAAAAAGACAGTGATAATGAGAGGTAACAAACTTTTTTGAAGTGACTACACCAAATTGATATTTCCAGATTATATGATTAATTGTAGTAAATCCATTATTATCTAATGCGGTTAGGATATCTTTGAGATTATTCCAACCAGAAAATACATACATACTTCCAGATTTTTTTAAAATTCGATATACTTCCTGCATCCAAGCATTTGTAAAATCATAGTAGTCTTCAACTTTGATCTCATTGTAACCGGACAAAACTCTTGAAGCTGTTCTGTTGTAGTTTGCTTTTTTAGCCTTGAAATTAATGGCGAATGGAGGATCAGTAACAACTAAATCTATTTTTTCATCGGGTATTGCCTTCATTCCAATAATACAATCTTTATTGTAGATTTTGTTAACATTTAGTTTTTTCAATTATGTAAGTACATACATGTTACATAATAATTAATTAATCAAAAAAATTCAAAATATAGATATTATCTATATTTGATCTTGGATTTTATTCGATTGACTTGAGCCATTTCTTCTTTAAGATGTTGTTTCAGAAGTCTTTCGTGTTGAGCCTTGTGTTTCCAATAGGCGTTTAAAACTGCCTGTCTTGACTTAGCCCTCTTGAGTGCTGTATTAAATTGTCGGTGAATTGTGGCTACTTGACCTGTATAACTTGCCATATTTTTGGCTTATTTCAATTGTAAATATTAGTTTCGGATTTTTTGTCCTGATATACAAGGGTTAGATAACTGTCCCACTCTCTGGCGGATCACATACAATTGAATCATAAAACTATTAGATAGTAATGATAAGAAATCTGCATGGAAAAAGTTGCAGTTGTTACTGGGACATCCAGTGGAATAGGATTTGAGACTGCATTGGCACTAGCAAGGGAAGGATATTACACATATGCAACAATGAGAGACACAACAAAAAGTGACAAAATTAAAGAATTAGGAAAAAAAGAGAATTTGAATATTGATGTATTAGAACTAGATGTTGACGATGAGAACTCGGTTAAAACTGCTATTCAAAAAATTCTTGATCAAAAGCAAAGGATTGATGTTCTTGTAAACAATGCAGGATGGGGTCTCTGGGGCTGTGTTGAGGACGTATCTGTTGATGAATTTAAGGCACAGTTCGATACAAACTTCTTTTCAATAATAAGACTGATTCAGGAAGTTGGACCAACAATGAGAAAGCAGGGTTCTGGGACAATAGTAAATATTAGTTCAGTTGTAGGCCGTATTGGATTTCCAGCATCTCCTGCATACATTAGCTCCAAGTTTGCTTTAGAAGGATTAAGTGAATCTTTGAGATTTGAACTGGCACCGTTTGGTGTTAATGTTGTGATAATTGAACCTGGAGTCATCAAAACAAACTTTATGAAAAATATGAGGATGGCTAAGAAATCAGAGTCAGATACTGTATACAGAGACATTACTGTTAAGGTAGTCTCGGGTGTCAAGATGATGGCAGAAATGGGAACGCACCCAAAGGAGGTTGCCGACACTATCGTTAAAGCTGTCAAAGATGAGAAACCACTGCCAAGATACATTGTTGGAAACGATGCATCAATGTTCTTGGAGGCAAAGAAGAGTAAAACGGATATTGAATTTGAGAATTATTTAAAAAAGGAACTATACGGAGAATAATTCTTTAACAGTTATTATCTTGACTTGTTTTTGAAGACATTTTTGTGGTTAGATTGATATACAGTTTTAATCAATTTTTATCAAAGTCGTATTGCATTAGTGAAATATATGAAATGGAAAACATTACAACATAACGGAATACTTTTTCCTCCAGACTTTGAGTCCAAGGAAATTAAGATAAAGATCAAGGGCGAAAACGTAGTACTTGACATAGTCCAAGAAGAGATGGTGTATCAGTGGGCAAAAAAGAAGGATGCACCAAAACCTGGCATAACAGAAAAATATGTAGAAGATCCAATCTTTCAGAAAAATTTTGTATCAGATTTTGCTCAAACGTTTAACGGAAAATTTAGTAACTTAGAATATAGTGACATTGATTTTTCTGAAGCATACAAACTAGCAGACAAAGAAAAAGAAGAGAAGGAGTTGATGACAAAGGAAGAAAAAAAGGCGCTCGCATTAACCCGCAAGGAAATTCGTGAAGAGATGAAGGCAAAATATGGGAGAGGGGTTATCGATGGAAAAGAAGTAGAAATTGGAAATTACATGGCTGAGCCACCAGGAATTTTTATGGGCAGGGGCGAACATCCAATGCGAGGCAGATACAAACCACGCGTGACATCTAAAGATGTAACACTAAATCTAGGTAAAGAAGCAAAAGTTCCTGAAGGAAAATGGGGTAAGATTGTCCATGACAGAGATTCTATGTGGATAGCAAGTTGGATGGATATTCTAACTCAAAAGCGAAAATATGTTTGGTTGGCTGATACTGCTGGAATCAAGCAAGAAAGAGATCAAGCAAAGTATGACAAGGCAAAAAACTTGTCAAGAGAAATTGAAAACGTCAAGACACAAATTATCAAGGACATGCAGAACAAAGAACAAAAAAATAAAAGAATAGCTACTGCATGTTATTTGATTTATCGTACTGCAATGAGGGTTGGCGATGAAAAAGATCCAGATGAAGCTGACACTGTGGGTGCTACAACATTACGAAAGGAGCATATCAAACTGACTGAAAACACAATTGAGTTTGATTTTCTTGGTAAAGATGGTGTGAGATGGACAGAGACAATTCCTGCAGAGGGGCATGATAAACAGTTTCACGACAATCTGAAAGAGTTTGTCTCAAACAAAAAAGAGAATGAAGAGATTTTTGATGGCATTTCATCTAGACATGTCAATGCTTATTATTCAACTATAGTCAAGGGACTTTCTGCCAAAGTCTTTAGAACATATCTAGCCTCAAGTGTTGTTTCAAAAAATCTTCGAGACCATGATAATATTAAATCTGAATCTGATATGAAAAAATTGTTCCATGCAAAATCAGCAAATCTAGATGCTGCCATTATGTGCAATCATAAAAGAACCATTCCAAAAAACTTTGAGGCGTCATTACAAAAGAAAAGAGATACACTGAAAAATGTGAAAAATGCAAAACCGTGGGAAAAGTCTGAAGATTTACTGAAAAAAGCGGAATCTAAGATTACAAAAACTGAAAAACAGAAAGAACAACAAAAAGAACGGATCAAAAAAATAAAATCAACAATAAAAAATCGAAAGGTAAAACATACTGAACGAATTGAAAAGCTAGAACTTCAGATAAATCTCACAGAAAAAACAAGAGATTATAATCTTGGAACATCTCTTCGAAATTATATTGATCCAAGAATTTTCAAAGCATGGACTGATGAAGTTGATGTAGAATGGGAAAAGCTGTATACGTCAGTACTGCAGAAAAAATTTCTCTGGGTAAAAAATACTAACGCAAAATGGAGCCAGATTTCAAAAGAATACTAACTTTTTTTTGTTTTCCCTTCTTGCTTTCGTAATTCTTCTTGCTCCTTTAGAGCGTCTTCAAGTTCTTTGTGTTGCCGGTGAAGTTCAAATTTTGTCTCTCTAATCTGGCTTGCAATCCAATCAATCTTCTTCTGTATCTGCTTATCCTTTTCATCAGAATCCATTAATTTTCGTATAACATTGAAGAATATAATTTTGAGCAAATCATTTAATTGCATAAGAGATTCACGCGTACTTATGCCGGGGTAGCTCAGCCTGGCCTAGAGTGCCAGCCTCTCCAAAGAAGGGCAATACTCATAATCTGGAGGTCGTGGGTTCGAAACCCACCCCCGGCACTACAGATAATGTTAAATTGAGTTTTTTGTCGATCGAGTGCACATGTCAGAGTTTGATGAATTTGCTGAGGCATTGATGGGACAACTTTCTGTTGAAATTGATGAGGAAAAAGTAATAGCAGAACTTGCAAAAAAGATCAAAGAGGATAGAAGCTTTACTGTAGAATTTGATGACATCGAAAGTGTTTCAAAAAACTTGTTTGTGGATTTAGTTCAAAGTGTAAATGAATACATGGGTTTGGAAGTTTCCAAGGAGCTGTCTATTGAGTATCTGAAACTCGATGAATTTAAGCGGCTAAAAGGAAAAAAAGTATTCACAGAGAATGGACGAATATATGTTGATAAACTATTTGATGCTGTTGCAAAAAATGATCTGAAAACAATTTCTGAATTAATTAAGGAGGATACAACAAAATTCCTGGTTTATTCTACTTATGTGAAATCATACATCTCAAAAATATCTACTACCTACGGTGACTATCTTGATTCAAAGATCTACCTTAACAGGTTTATCTTGGATGATTATCCAAGAATAATTCTATACAAGCAAGGTTTACCATACGAATCTAATGCAGAATCGGTAAAATCTGGTTATTTTGGAGCTATGAAAATGACAATTTTGGAGGAGATTGTTCATTCCGTACAAGACAATCTTCACAGGTTGAACATTCAAGCTGTAATGCAGGTTAATACAATAAACGAGGAATTAGCAGAGACAATCTTAGCGTTGGATGACAAAACTGTCACTCAGCTCACTGAATACCTACAGTTACAACTTGTACCTGAAGAATTCCAAATTGCCAAGAAAGCAAACTTGTTTTTCATGCTGAATCCTGACAATTTTATCACCAATGTTATGGGACCAGATGTTATGACATACACTCATGTTGAAATTGACCCCAAGATTTCAGAGCTTGTTCCCTCGTTAGAGGAAATCTACAAAAAATGGCTAAAACCTATTCAGGCTCAACATGCTGTATTTACCACCATGGAGGGAATGGCAGAATTTGTGGTGCAGCAAATACTGAAAGATGATATTGATTTTCAAAATTATCTTAGTACGTTTGTAGGTACTAATTATTCTGACTACAGTGTGAAAAAGAGCACAGGTAAAGAATTTACCCAACATGTATTTGACGTGTATGGTAAAGATACATTTGCGAAACTAATCGCAAATCCTCCCAACACAAAAGAGCTAAAAGATCCACAACTATATCTAAATAGAATCAAATAATATGGAATCTATTGGACGCAGAAAAATTTGATCCATTTATTGCCGAATGGATATCTTTTTCTAAAAATCCAAATTATAATTTGATTGAAAAATGTCTAAAGATGGCACAAATTCTGGAATATCCTGAACTGAATATATCAAAATACATCGAAAAAATAAATGAGATGGGTAATTCCCTGAAAATAAAAATAGGCGAAATTAAAAACTCAACATATCTTATATCCATGCTTAATGAGTATTTCTTTGACGAACTTGGTTTTCATGGAGCCGAAGAAGATTATTACGATCCGGGAAATAGTTTTCTTAACATAGTACTTGACAAAAAAACTGGTATACCAATTACTCTCTCTATAATATACTCAGAAGTTGCCAAGAATATAGGACTTGATCTTCAGATTGTTGGATTTCCTGGGCATGTAATTGTAAAATACAAAGAGGAGATTAACTTGGATCCATTTTATCGTGGAAAGTTGCTTACAATTGAGGATTTAGAGGAAATTCTGGATAGAAATTTTGGAGAGGGTGTTGAATTTGTTCCAGAATATCTAAACGAAGCTACAACGGAACAACTTTTGACTAGATTATTAAGAAATCTAAAAAATGCATACACCCAATCGTATGCATATGATAGTGCTATGAAATGCACAGATATGATTTTAGGAATGCAACCAGAATCTCCTGAGGAAATTAGAGATAAGGGTATTTTAGAAGAACGGCTTTTGCGTTATGATAAGGCATTACCTTTACTCAATAAATATCTGGAGCTAGAACCAGAGGCGGACGATGCAGATTTTATTCTAGAATTAATTAAAAGTGTCAGAGAAAAGTCTAATCTATAAGTGAAGATACTTCTGTGCCTTTCTTTGCCATCTTCACTTCATGACGCGCTAGTTCATTACGTAATGCACGTTTTAGAAAATCAATTTCACTTCTCAATGCTGCAACCTCATCCTCAAGTTTAGCAATTCTATCGTAAATAGTTTCAGAATCTGATGACATGTTGCTTTAAAAAAATGGAAAGACCTTAAAAAGTTATGGGTAGATTTGTACAGACAACTATAGATCAAACACTTTGTTGCAGGCAGGACACTTTGCTTGCTCTTGACCAACCTGACCGATGATAAAGATTCTACCTATAGTCTTACATTCTGGACACATGCCTGTAGTTGCATTTTTTGGACCAGCCTTGATAATTTTTTGTGTTTTTCTTCGTCCCAATAACAAAAATGTGTATCAACGCACTTTTAAATTTAATTAAAAAAGCGCGGGGAGGGGGATTTGAACCCCCGTGTCCTTGCGAACATGGAATTAGCAATCCCACGCCCTACCAGGCTAGGCGATCCCCGCATGTTTGTTGCTTAATGAATTCAGTTAATTAGTATAACGTGCTCATGTTAATAATTATAGAAATACTCAATTATTTCACACTAAAAATTTAATTGTAGAATTTTAGTAAATCAAATTCAATCTGTTAACTGTGTATAGTTTTTTACAATATCTCGTAATTGTATCCTCTTGCCGCCAGGAATTTTTAGATCAACACGAAAAGTTCCATTTTGAATATTTATTATATTATACGAGTTTTCAAAGAAGCCTCTAACTCTTTCAGATGAAACAGTTCCAGCATTTGCAATCGACAATGTATTGAAATCCCAAATCCATGGTCTGTGTTTATGACCACACAGAACCAAGTTTACGTTAGAGTCTAAGATAGTTCGTAGTACATCACCCGCATCAATTACAGTCAATCTGTCAGAACCAGTGTCAGGAATACTGATCAAATGATGATGCATTGCTACTATCTTTAATTTATCTTCATATTTTTTCAAAGTTCGCTCAAGCCATAAGTTTTGATGGTGACCAACCTCCCCCTCATCACGATCTGGTCTAGCTGATCCAAGCGTTACAAGTATTGTATCGTCTCCCAATTCATTTTCAGTCCTAATTGGAAAATATTTCTTAAACAGCAAGTAGCCAGTGTTTCTATAATCATGATTTCCACTAATTGCGATTATTTTATCAACATCAATTTGTGAAATCAGTTTTTTGCATTTTTCATATTGGTCGATTAATCCTTCATTAGTAAGATCCCCGGTGATCACTACAGCTTCCGGTTTTAATGAATTAATTTCATCAATTACTTTTTGAAATATCTCTTCACGGAATTGTGAACCGACGTGAATATCTGATAATTGGACAATTTCCATATTATAAAAAATAAGTCTAGATGTTTTAAACAGTTAATGTAATACAATTTCAACAAATTAAGAAATTTCAAGGTAGGAATAAATAATTAAAAATTAGAACTATCGCATGACAAAGAAGGCAGCAGTAATCAAGGGTGATGGAACAGGACCTGAGCTTGTTAATGCAATGCTTCATGTCTTAAAGGAATGCAATACGCAAATTGAACTAGTTTTGTGTGAAGCAGGTTCTGAACAGTGGGAAAAACATGGTGGTCAGACATACATTCCTGAGGAAACTCAAAAAATTATGGATGAAAGCAATGCCTGTTATAAAGGACCGACAACTACTATTCCTTCTCCAAATGCACCAAGAAGTGTTGCAGTTTCGACCAGACAA